>NZ_JBMBTE010000151.1:0-10696 GCF_048897285.1 Rhodococcus sp. O3 | reverse complement strand
CGAGGAGGTCACCTTCCCGGGCCCGGACGGCCGCACCCTGCAGGGGGCCTGGGCCGGCGCCACCGAGCCGCGCGGCGGCGTCCTGGTGATCCACGAGAACAAGGGACTCAACGATCACATCCGCTCGGTCGCCGGGCGCTTCGCCGGTGCGGGCTATTCGGCGCTGGCGATCGACCTGCTGTCCGAGGAGGGCGGCACGGCGTCGTTCGCCGATCCGGCCGCGGCGACCGCGGCGCTGAGCAACGTGCCGACGGAGCGGTTCACCGCGGACATGAAGGCGGGGGTCGACGAACTGTCCCGACGGCTCCCCGGCCTGCCGATCGAGGCGGTCGGCTTCTGTTTCGGCGGGGGCATGACCTGGCTGCTGCTCGCCTCCGGTGAGCCGCGCCTGGCCAACGCCGTCCCGTTCTACGGGCCCCTGCCCGAGGGAGCGGACTTCTCCGGGTCGCGGGCGGCGGTGCTGGCGATCTACGCGGAGAAGGACCAGCGGGTCAACGCGACCCGCGATGCCGCGACCGCGGCGCTCGAGCAGGCCGGGCTCACGCACGAGGTGGTGACGTTCGCCGGCGCCGACCACGCGTTCTTCAACGACACCGGGCCGCGGTACGACCCGGCCGCGGCTGCCGAGGCCTGGCGGATGATGCTCGAGTGGTTCGAGCAGCATCCCGGCTGATCCCCGATACCGGGAGCTCCCTTCCGTAAAGCTGAAACGTGTTCTAGTGTTCGAGGTCACAGCACGAGGACACGGAGGGAGGCGCGGGTGATCATCGATCCGGAGGACACCGCACACCACGCCGAAGTCGCCCGCCCCCACGATTCCCGTCGCGACCCCGAACAGATCCGCGCCGACCTGCAGCGATGGCTCGCCGAACGCGTTCCGGATCCCCGCGTGGACAACGTGCACTCCCCCGACGCGACCGGGATGTCCAGCGAAACCCTGCTGTTCGACGCGACCTGGGACGGCCGCACCCACCGGCTCGTGGCCCGCATCGCGCCCGCGGCGACCGCCGTGCCCGTGTTCCCCACCTACGACCTCGACTCCCAGTTCCGGATCATGCGGGCCGTCGCCGAGCACACCGACGTGCCGGTTCCGGCGGTCCTGTGGTCGGAACCCGACGCCGGCCCGCTCGGCGCTCCGTTCTTCGTCATGTCCCGCGTCGACGGTGTCGTCCCACCGGACGTCATGCCCTACAACTTCGGTTCGTGGGTCACCGAGGCCGACGACACGCAACGAGCCGCGATACAGGACGCCGCGGTCGACATCCTCGCCCGGATCCACGAATTACCGCTCGACGCAGTCGATCCCGGCATCGCCGATCTCGACACCCCACCCGACGCGACCGCGGCGGTGCGCGCCCACATCGACCGGCAGCGCGCCTACTACGAGTGGACCACCCGGACCGGGCCGCGCTCGCCGCTCATCGAACGCGCCTTCGCGTGGCTCGACGAACACGTACCGGACGATCCGTCCCCGGCCGTGGTGTGCTGGGGCGACGCCCGCATCGGCAACATCCTGTTCGACGACTTCGAGCCCGTCGCCGTCCTCGACTGGGAACTCGCCACCATCGGTGCCCGCGAGATGGACCTGGCATGGATGACGTTCCTGCACAGGTTCTTCGAGGACATCGCCGCTGCGGCCAACCTGCCCGGGCTGCCCGGCTTCCTGCGCCGCGACGACCTCGCCGCCGCGTACGCCGCCCGGACCGGGCACACCCCGCAGCACCTGGACTTCCACACCTGCTACGCCGCGCTGCAGCACGCGATCATCATGCTGCGCATCCAGACTCGCGCCGTCCATTTCGGGCAGGCCGAGCAACCCGACGATCCCGACTCGATGATCCTGCACCGCGCGACCCTCGAGGCGATGCTCGACGGCACCTACTGGCAAGCCCTGACGTGAGTTCGCAGAACAAGTTACGAGGAAGAGGAACATGACCGACTACGACAAGCTCTTCATCGGCGGCCGGTGGGTCGCACCGTCGACGGACGAGAAGCTCGAGGTGTTCTCCCCCGCCACGGAGGAACGCGTCGGCTCGGTCCCCGTCGCCGGACCGAAGGACATCGACGCCGCGATCGCCGCTGCCCGCAGCGCATTCGACGACGGCCCGTGGCCCCGCACCACGCCCGCCGAACGCGCGCAGGTGATCGCCAAGGCCGCCAAGCTGATCGAGGAGCGCTCCGCGGAGATCACCGCGAAGCTCACCGACGAGATGGGCCAGCCCCCGGCGTCGGTGCAGATGATGCAGATGACCTCGGCGCTGGGCACCCTGAACTACTACGCGAGCGCCGCCGAGACGTTCCCGTGGGTCGACGAGCGGTCCGGTTCGTTCGGCCGCACCCGCGTCACCCGCGAGCCCGTCGGTGTGGTCGCCGCAGTCGTCGCGTGGAACGTGCCGCTGTTCCTGGCGGCGAACAAGCTGGGTCCGGCGCTGCTCGCGGGCTGCTCGGTCGTGCTCAAGCCGGCGCCCGAGGCGCCGTTGACGATCAACATGGTCGCCGAGATCTTCGCCGAGGCCGGGCTGCCCGAGGGTGTGCTGTCGATCGTGCAGGGCGGCGCCGAGACCGGCGAGTACCTGGTCTCGCACCCCGACATCGACAAGGTCACCTTCACCGGATCCACCGCGGTCGGCAAGCACATCGGTGCGATCGCCGCACAGAACCTCAAGCGCTGCTCGCTCGAACTCGGCGGCAAGTCCGCCGCGATCGTGCTCGAGGACGCCGATCTGGATTCGACGATCGCGATGCTCGTGATGTCCGGCCTCATGAACACCGGGCAGGCGTGCGTCGGCCAGACCCGCATCCTGGCGCCGCGCTCGCGCTACGACGAGGTCGTCGAGAAGGTCGTCGCGACCGCCGCGTTCTTCCCCGTCGGCCTGCCCGACGATCCGGCCGCGCAGCTGGGCCCGCTGATCTCCGAGAAGCAGCGTGCCCGCGTCGAGGGGTACATCGAGCAGGGCAAGAAGGAAGGTGCCCGCCTGGTCCTCGGCGGTGGCCGCCCGGCCGGCATCGAGACCGGCTACTACGTCGAACCGACCGTGTTCGCGGACGTCGACAACTCGATGACGATCGCCCGCGAGGAGATCTTCGGCCCGGTGTTGTCCATCCTCCCGTACGACTCGGTCGACGAGGCGATCAAGATCGCCAACGATTCGGACTACGGCCTGGCCGGTTCGGTGTACACCACCGACATCGAGAAGGGACTCGAGGTCGCCGCGCAGGTCCGCACCGGCACCTACGGCATCAACTGGTACGCCTTCGACCCGGGCTCGCCGTTCGGCGGCTACAAGAACTCCGGCATCGGCCGCGAGAACGGCCCCGAGGGCATCGAGGCGTTCTGCGAGCTGAAGTCCGTGCTCTACCCGCCCGGCTACCAGGGCTGATCCGCATACGACGAGGGGCGCTCCGGCCGTGGCCGGGGCGCCCCTCGTGTCCGGCACTACCTCTTCACGTCGAACCGGTCGAGGTTCATCACCTTCGTCCACGCGGCGACGAAGTCTTCGGCGAACTTGGCCTGCGCGTCGTCGGCGCCGTAGATCTCCGACAGCCCGCGCAGCACCGAGTTGGCGCCGAAGATCAGATCGACGGCGGTCGCCGTCCACTTCACCTGCCCCGTCGCGCGGTCGCGGCCCTCGTAGACGTTCTCCGTCGACTCGGACGTCTTCCACTCCGTGCCCATGTCGAGCAGGTTGGCGAAGAAGTCGTTGGTCAACGCCTCCGGCCGGTCGGTGAGCACGCCGTGGGAGCTACCGCCGTGATTGGCGTTCAGCGCCCGCAGCCCGCCGACGAGCACCGTCAGCTCCGGTGCGGTCAGCGACAGCAGATTGGCACGCTCGACGAACAGTTTCTCCGGCTGGCGCTTCTCCCCGGCGGGCAGGTAGTTGCGGAAGCCGTCGGCGGGCGGTTCGAGGACCGCGAACGAGTCGACGTCCGTCATCTCCTGCGTCGCGTCCGTCCGGCCCGGAGTGAACGGCACCTCGAGGTCGAGACCCGCATTCTTCGCGGCCTTCTTGATCGCCGCACCACCCGCGAGCACGATGAGGTCGGCGAGCGAGATCTTCTTGCCGCCGCTCTCGAAGTCCTGACGGATCGATTCGAGCTTCGCGAGCACCTCGGCGAGCTGCGCGGGTTCGTTGACCTCCCAGTCCTTCTGCGGGGCGAGCCGGATCCGCGCCCCGTTCGCACCGCCACGCTTGTCGGTGCCCCGGAAGCTCGACGCCGACCCCCACGCGGTCGCGACCAGCTGCGGAATCGTCAGTCCCGACTCGAGCACCTTCTCCTCGAGCGCGGCGACGTCGTCCGCACCGACCAGTTCGTGGTCGACGGGCGGGACCGGGTCCTGCCACAACTGCGGTTCCGGAACCCACGGACCGAGATACCGCGAGACCGGTCCCATGTCGCGGTGCAGCAGCTTGTACCAGGCCTTGGCGAACTCCTCGTTGAGTTCCTCCGGATGGTCGAGCCACCGGCGGGTGATCGGCCCGTAGATCGGGTCGAAGCGCAGCGACAGGTCGGTGGTGAGCATCGTCGGGGCGTGCTTCTTCGACGGATCGTGGGCGTCCGGGACGAGATCGGCGCCGGCACCGTCCTTCGGCACCCACTGCCACGCCCCGGCCGGGCTCTGGGTCTTCTCCCACTCGAAGCCGTACAGCGTCTCGAGGAAGCTGTTGTCCCACTTCGTCGGTGTCGGGGTCCAGATGCCTTCGAGACCACTGGTGATCGCATCGGCGCCGACCCCGGTGCCGTGGGTGTTCTTCCAGCCCAGACCCTGCTGCTCGAGCGGTGCGGCCTCGGGTTCCGGTCCGACGTGATCGGCCGGGGCGGCACCGTGGGTCTTCCCGACGGTGTGACCGCCGACGATGAGCGCCGCGGTCTCGATGTCGTTCATCGCCATCCGGCCGAACGTCTCACGGATGTCGCGGGCCGCCTCGAGTGGATCCGGATTACCGTTGGGGCCTTCCGGATTCACATAGATCAGGCCCATCTGCACGGCACCCAGCGGACCCTGTAGTTCGCGGTCGCCGGCGTAGCGCGCGTCGCCGAGCCAGGAATCCTCCGGTCCCCAGAAGACCTCCTCGGGTTCGAAGATGTCCTCGCGGCCGAACGCGAAGCCGAACGTGGGGAAGCCCATCGACTCGTAAGCGACGTTGCCCGCGTAGATGATCAGGTCGGCCCACGAGATGCGGTTTCCGTACTTCCGTTTGATCGGCCACAGCAGCCGGCGGGCCTTGTCGAGGCTCGCGTTGTCCGGCCAGCTGTTGAGCGGCGCGAACCGCTGCGCGCCCTGGCCACCACCGCCGCGACCGTCGGCGATGCGGTAGGTACCCGCGGCATGCCAGCTCATGCGGATGAACAGCGGACCGTAGTGACCGAAGTCCGCGGGCCACCAGTCCTGCGAGGTGGTCATCACCTCGACGAGGTCACGTTTCAACGCTTCGAGGTCGAGCTTCGCGAATTCGGTCGGGTAGTCGAAATCGGCACCCAGCGGCGAGGTGCGCTCCGAATTATGTTGCAGGACACTGAGATCTACTTGATCCGGCCACCAGTCCCGGTTGGTGAGCGGACGGTGCGCCTTGGGCGTCGGCGATTCGATGACCGGATTTTCGCTTTCGGACACTTGGGCCCTTCCTTCCAGGTGTGGGTGACGCGGACCTTGCTCACGGTCGTGGCCGTGAAGTCGGCGGAGGAGAACAGTCGGGGCACAGTCCCCAGTAGACGACCTCGGCCTCGTCGACGAGATAGCCGTTCGAGTCCGAAGCCGTCAGGCACGGGGCGTCTCCGACGGCGCAGTCGACGTCGGTGATGGCGCCGCACGAGCGGCACACGAGATGGTGATGGTTGTCGCCGACCCGCGATTCGTAACGGGCGACCGAACCGGCAGGCTGGATCCGCCGGATCAGACCGGCCTCGGTCAGCGCGTGCAGCACGTCGTAGACGGCCTGACGGGACACGTCGGGCAGCACGGTGCGCACCGTCACGAAGATCGTGTCGGTATCGGCGTGCGGATTCTCGTGCACCGCGTCGAGCACCGCGACCCGGGGGCGGGTCACGCGTAGCGCTGCGGTACGTAATTGCTCTACGTACTCCGGCGTAGAGGGCACGTCACCACTATGACGCACTTTTCTGGAATGAGTCGCAAAATCGGGTGATGGGAACCGACATCGTCGATTCCCATCACCCGAGGAAAGGGAGCGGCTCGAAGGGCGCTCAGATGTACATCGCGGGATCGATGTAGCTGGTCGGATCGACCAGCGGTTCGTGTTGCTTCCGGGTCCGGGACCGGATCGTCGCGGGAATGCCCGTTGCGATCGAGTCCGGCGGAACGTCCCGGGTGACAACGGCGTTCGCCCCGACCGCGCTGTCGTCGCCGACGGTGATCGGGCCGAGCACCTTCGCGCCGGCACCGATCGTGACGCGATTGCCGATCGTGGGGTGGCGCTTCTCCTTCGCCATCGACCGGCCGCCGAGGGTGACGCCGTGATAGAGCATCACGTCGTCACCGATCTCGGCGGTCTCGCCGATCACGACACCCATGCCGTGGTCGATGAAGAACCGACGGCCGATGGTGGCACCGGGGTGGATCTCGATTCCGGTGAGGAATCGGGTGAACTGCGCGAGCATCCGGGCCGGACCGCGCAGCGCGGGTTTGCCCCACATCCGGTGCGCGAGCCGATGCGACCAGATCGCGTGCAGTCCCGAGTAGACGATCGCGTTCTCGACGTCACTGCGCGCGGCCGGGTCGTGCCCACGCGCAGCGCCGAGATCCTCCCGGAGAGTTCGCAGCAGGTTCACCGTGCACTCAGTCCCGGATGTGCTCGAACAGCGGGGTCGAGATGTAGCGCTCGCCGAAGTCGGGAACGACCACGACGATCAGCTTGCCGGCGTTCTCGGGACGCTTCGCGACCTCGAGCGCCGCCCACACGTTCGCACCGGCGGAGATGCCGCCGAGGATGCCCTCGTCGGTGCCGAGACGACGCGCGACGTCGATCGCGTCGTCGAACTTGACGTCGATGATCTCGTCGTAGATCTCGCGGTCGAGGATCTCGGGCACGAAGTTCGCACCGAGGCCCTGGATCTTGTGGGGGCCGGGCTCGCCGCCGGTCAGGATCGGGGAGTCCGCGGGCTCGACGCCGATGATCTGCACGCCGGGCTTGCGGGCCCTGAGGTTGCGGCCGACACCGGTGAGGGTGCCGCCGGTGCCGATACCCGCGACGAAGATGTCGATCTCGCCGGCGGTGTCCTCCCAGACCTCTTCACCGGTGGTGCGCTCGTGGATCTCGGGGTTGGCCGGGTTGCCGAACTGGCGTGCGAGAACCGCGTTCTCGGTGTTCGCCACGATCTCCTCGGCCTTCGCGACCGCGCCCTTCATGCCCTCGGCGCCCGGGGTGAGGACGATCTCGGCGCCGTAGGCGCGCAGCATGACGCGACGCTCGGTCGACATCGTCTCCGGCATCGTCAGGATGACCTTGTAGCCGCGAGCGGCGCCGACCATCGCGAGGGCGATGCCGGTGTTGCCGCTGGTGCCCTCGACGATCGTGCCGCCGGGCTTCAGCTCACCGGACTTCTCGGCGGCGTCGATGATCGCGACACCGATCCGGTCCTTGACGCTGTTGGCCGGGTTGTAGAACTCGAGCTTGGCCGCGACGGTCGCGCCGAGACCGTCGGTCAGCCGGTTGAGCTTGACGATGGGGGTGCGCCCCACCAACTCGGTGACATTGTTGTAGATCCCGCTCATAGCTGGTCCTCCTCCCGGCCGTCGAGCGACCGGCTCTCGTGTGCGATGCACCTATTGCACCATCCGGTCCCGGGACCGGTTCACCTGGGGAGTTCGAATCACCGTGAGCAAAAGTCTACGCAGGTCAGAGGACCGCGATCCCCGTTGCCGCAGGGGGTGCCAGGAACGCGGAAGGCCGCCCCGGCGAACCGGGGCGGCCTTCCGTTCGAACCTGTTGTCAGCCGAGGCGCTGCTTGAGTGCCTCGAACTCGTCGCGGATGCCCGAGGGCACCTTCTCGCCGAGGAACTCGAACCACTCGGCGATGCCCTCGATCTCGGCCTTCCACTCGTCGACGTCGACCTTCAGGGCCTCGTCGACGTCGGCGGGATCGACGTCCAGGCCGTCGAGCGTGAGGTCGGCGGCGGTCGGGACGTACCCGATCGGGGTGGTCTGCGCGTCGGCCTTGTGCTCGATGCGGTCGACGATCCACTTCAGCACACGCGAGTTCTCGCCGAAGCCCGGCCACAGGAAGCGGCCGTCCTCGCCGCGACGGAACCAGTTCACGTAGAAGATCTTCGGCAGCTTCGCCGAGTCGGCGTTCTTGCCGAGGGTGATCCAGTGGGCGAGGTAGTCGCCGGCGTTGTAGCCGAGGAACGGCAGCATCGCCATCGGGTCGCGACGGACGTTGCCGACCTTGCCTTCGGCCGCGGCGGTCTGCTCGGACGACAGGGTCGCACCGAGGAAGGTGCCGTGCTGCCAGTCGAAGGACTCGCTGACCAGCGGAACCGTCGTCTTGCGGCGGCCACCGAACAGGATCGCGGAGATCGGCACACCCTGCGGGTCGTCCCACTCGGGCGCGAGGATCGGGCACTGCGACATCGGGGTGCAGTACCGCGAGTTCGGGTGCGCGGCGTTGGTGCCGGACTCGGGGGTCCAGTCGTTGCCCAGCCAGTCGGTCAGGTGCGCCGGCTTCTCGCCGCCGATGCCCTCCCACCAGATGTCGCCGTCGTCGGTCTTCGCGACGTTGGTGTAGATGGTGTTGCCGGCCTCGATGGTCGCCATCGCGTTCGGGTTCGAATCCGCGCTGGTGCCCGGCGCGACGCCGAAGAAGCCGAACTCGGGGTTCACGGCGTACAGGCGGCCGTCCTCACCGAAGCGCATCCACGCGATGTCGTCGCCGAGGGTCTCGGCACGCCAGCCCGGGATGGTCGGCTGGATCATCGCGAGGTTGGTCTTGCCACACGCCGACGGGAACGCCGCCGCGATGTAGTAGGCCTTGTCCTCGGGCGAGATCAGCTTGAGGATCAGCATGTGCTCGGCGAGCCAGCCCTCGTCGTGGGCCATCGCCGACGCGATACGCAGCGAGTAGCACTTCTTGCCGAGCAGAGCGTTGCCGCCGTAGCCGGAGCCGTAGCTCCAGATCTCGCGGTCCTCGGGGAAGTGGGTGATGTACTTGGTGTCGCTGCACGGCCACGGCACATCCTTCTGGCCGGGTTCGAGCGGCGCGCCGACCGAGTGCAGAGCCTTCACGAACGGACGGTCCGTGCCCAGCTTCTCGAGAGCGGCAGTACCCATGCGGGTCATGATGCGCATGGACACGACCACGTACTCGGAGTCGGTGAGTTCCACGCCGAGCTTCGGGTCGTCCGCGCCGAGGGGACCCATGCAGAACGGCACGACGTAGAGCGTGCGACCGCGCATGCTGCCGCGGTACAGCTCGGTCATGGTGGCACGCATCTCGTCCGGGTCGACCCAGTTGTTCGTCGGACCGGCGTCGATCTCGTTCTTCGAGCAGATGAAGGTGCGGGACTCGACGCGCGCGACGTCCGACGGATCGGAGCTGGCGAGGAACGAGTTCGGCTTCTTCTCGTCGTTCAGGCGCGTGAACGTCCCGGCCTCCACCAGCTGGGTGGTCAGCCGATCCCATTCCTCGTCGGAACCGTCGGCCCAGACAACGCGATCCGGCTCGGTGAGCTCGGCAATCTCCTGGACCCAGGCAAGCAACTCGGCATGCTGGGTCGGGGGCTTGTCGTCGGTTCCGTTGAGACCGGGAATGGTCGCTGAGGTCATCAAACTCTCCTGGGGTGTGCCCGGAATCGGATCCAGCCTCCGACCTGCACAAATGTACGCAGAAACCAGTGGCGGACCCGAGATTCCCCTCTCGGCAGGGGTACCACCCGCTTACCCCCGTGGCCGAACGGAGGAAACGAGCGCCGGAAGTCCTATTCATAGAGGTTAACGCCGGACTTCCGATCGGGGGGAATCGGGTCCGGTCGGAAATGTCACAGAAACGATTCAGAGGGCGCATCCTACCGAAAAGGTCGTAGTCCGGCCGAGCGATTCATCTCACTCGACACCCAGCTTGCCGGCGTCCACACGCAGCCAGCGCGGTGTGCCGTCGGGCTCGCGGTGGAACTCCCACACTCCGAACTCGCCGTCGTCGGCGATCGCGGTGAGCCGGTCGGTGCTGCCGTCGTCGTCGAGGTCGGTGGCGACGACCAGCGCAGACGACGAAGACCACGTGACCGTGTCGAACGTGCCGTCGCCGTCCAGGTCCACGGACGGGTCCGCGGCGTCGGCCAGCGCGGCGGCGGAAACCGGATCGAACGACGCGCCCGAGGCGAAGCCCTCGGGCTCGGGCAGCGAATCGGGAATCGGGTAGGTCTCCACCTGTGTGCCTCCTCGAACGGTCGCATCTACATGTTTCGGGGTTCTCCGCACCCGTGTGTTTCCGGGTTCTCACAGGGTTGGACGCGCCGACCTCACCCGCGGTTCCCCGGACGGGCCGGCGCCGGACGGTCCAGCACCGCCAGATCTCGCCGGCACGCCTCGACGCGGGCATTGCGTTCCCCGAGATGCCGGCGCAGTTCCTCGTCGATCGCGGTGACCCGGTCGTGCAGGGCCGACACCCGGGCGGCGTGCTGCGCCGCGGTGGTCGCGGCGGTCCGGGCCTCGGCGTCGACGATCCTGGCGAGCACCCATGC
>NZ_JBMBTE010000150.1:0-10697 GCF_048897285.1 Rhodococcus sp. O3 | reverse complement strand
GGGCCGCATGGGTCACCTGCTCGCGCGCCAGCAGCTCGGCGAGCTCGCACCCACCGAACACTCCGGGCGGAGAGATCACCAGGCGGCCACCGGATCCGAAGGCCCACAGCATCTCCAGCACCGCCGCGTCGAAACTCGGCGACGCCGCGTGCAACACCCGCGCGTGCGGACCGAGCCCGAACCGGGTGCGCTGCTCGGCCACCAGGTTCGCCAGGCCGGCATGCGTGACCTCGACGCCCTTGGGCACACCTGTCGACCCGGACGTGTAGATCACGTATGCGGCCTGCTCGGGCCGCACCGGCACCCGCACCTCCCGGTACCGGGAGCCGTCGGCCAGGGCAGTCGCGGAGACGGGTATCCAGGGGACGGAGCCAGGCAGCTCTTCGGCTCGGTCAGGGGTCGTAAGACCCAGCACGGCACCGGAATCGGCGAGCATGTGCTCGATCCGCCCGGACGGGTAGCCGGGGTCGACGGGGACGAACGCGGCCCCGGTCTTCGCGACCGACCACACCGACAGCACCGACTCCACCGACCGCGGCACCGCGATCGCCACCACCGATTCCGGGCTCGCTCCTGCTTCGATCAACCTGTGCGCCAGCCGATTCGACGCGTCATCCAGCTCGCGGTATGTCACTCGACGATCTCCGCAGACGACGGCGATCGCATCCGGATCGGTCGTCGCCGACGCCGTCAGCAACTCGGACAGAGTCCTCGGTGGCAGTGCGGGTGCGCCCGACGCCGGCACCAGGTGGCGGTGTTCGTCCGGAGAGAGGATGTCGATCGTCTCGATCGGCGCCGACGGGTCGGCGGTGACGTCCTCGAGGATGCGCACGAACCGTTCGGCGAACGCCCGCACGGTCGTCTCCGCGAGGAGGTCGTCGGCGTAGACGAACGCAGCCGATATTCCTTCGGGTGCACCGTTTTCGGTGAACTCCTCGACGAGACCGAGGTGGAGGTCGTAGCGTGCGACGCCGGGATCGAGCAGGATCGGCTCGACCGTCAGGCCCGGCAGTTCCAGGCGCGCGGCCTCGGTGTTCCGGAACTCCAGCATCACCTGGAACAGCGGCGAATACGCGGTCGAACGCTCCGGATCCACGGCGTCGACGACCTGATCGAACGGGACCTCGGCGTGTGCGAATGCTCCGAGCGCGCTCTCCCGCGCCCGGCCGAGAAGTCCGGTGAACGGACCGGCCGGGTCCACCGCGGTCCGCAGCACGATCGTGTTGACGAACATGCCCACCACGTCGTCGAGCGCGGCCTCTCCCCGGCCGGCGACCGGGGTGCCGACACTGATGTCGTCGGATCCGCCGAGCCGGGCCAGCAGCACCGCCAGCGCAGCGTGCATCACCATGAACATCGTCGAATCATGTTGCCGGGCAAGTTCTCGAAGGCGGCGGTGCAGTTCGGAATTCAATCTGAAGTCCGCCGTGCCCGCGTGCAGCGACCGGTGTACCGGGCGGGGCCGGTCCCACGGCAGTTCGAGCACCGCGGGCGCGCCGGACAACGTCCGCCGCCAGTATTCGAGCTGGGCCCCGGCACGCGAATGCTGGTCCGTGGCGCTGCCGAGAACCTCCCGCTGCCACAGGGTGTAGTCGACGTAGTCGACCGGCAGCGGCACCCAGACGGGGGCGTGGCCGTCGCGGCGCGCGCTGTAGGCGATCATGACGTCCCGGGCCATCGGCACCATCGACGAACCGTCGGCCGCGATGTGGTGCACCACCATGACGAGGGCGTGCTCGGCCGGGCCGGTCCGGAACAGTGCGGTCCGGATCGGGGCGGCGCGGCTGACGTCGAAACCGGTTCCGCCCAGCTCCGCGATGCGGGCCCGCAGGGTCGTCTCGTCGGGAACCACGGTCGGCGTCAGGTCGGACAGCACCGCCTCGACGGGGAGCGTGACCTGATGCGGCCCGTCCTCGGAGCCGGGGTACACGGTGCGCAGCGTGATGTGCCGTTCGAGGACGTCGGCCAGGGCGACACGAAGGGCGTCCGGATCGAGATCGCCGGTCAGCCGCAGCGCGATGGGGATGTTGTAGGCCGGGGAGCCGGTGTCGAGCTGGTTGACGAGCCACATGCGCTGTTGTGCGAGGGACAGCGGGATCCGGTCCGGGCGCGGGAGGCGAGCCAGGGCGGGCCGGGATCCGGCCGCGGTATCCCGGGTGCTCACTCGGGCGGCCAGTGCCGCCACGGTCGGCGCCTCGAACAGATCGCGGACTCCGATGCCCGAGCCGAGCGCGGTGTTCACCCGGGCGACCACCCGCGTCGCACTGAGGGAGTTGCCGCCGAGGTCGAAGAAGTTCGCGTCGATGCCGAGTTCACCGGTGCCGAGCACGTCGGCGAAGGCCGTCGCGATCGCCGACTCGCGGGCGGTGCGGGGTGCGCGGAACTGCTCGGGCGCCGCGAAGTCCGGCGCGGGCAGTGCCGCGCGATCGAACTTGCCGACCGGAGTACGCGGGATGTCGTCGAGGACGACCACGGCAGCCGGGACCATGTAACCCGGAACCCGTGCGCGCACGTGCTCGGTGAGCGCGGCGACGTCGGGTTCACCGTCGGACGGGACGACATAGGCCACCAGAACGGTGTCGCCGCCCGGCCCGGGCCGCCCGACGGTGACGGCGAAGCGCACACCCGGATGGGAGGCCAGGGCGGCGTCGATCTCGCCGAGTTCGATGCGGAGCCCGCGGATCTTCACCTGGAAGTCGGTGCGCCCCAGGTAGTCCAGTTCGAGTCCACCATCGTCGGCGCGCCGCCATCGCACGACGTCGCCGGTCCGGTACATCCGGCTGCCGGGTCCGCCGACCGGGTCCGCGACGAACCGGCCCGCGGTCAGGTCCGGCCGATTCCGGTAGCCCCACGCCAGGCCGGGGCCCGACAGGTACAGCTCTCCCGCCACACCGACCGGCACGGGTCGCAGCCGCTCGTCGAGGACGAGTTCGGCGATGCCGCGGATCGGTCCGCCGATGCCGACCGGGCCATCCGCCGCGACCGTACCGAGATTCGACATGACCGTCACTTCGGTCGGCCCGTACGCGTTGAACATCGCCCGGCCGGGCGCCCACCGCGCCACGAGTTCCGGCGCGCAGGCCTCACCGGCCGCCACCAGGCACCGGAGCGACCCGCGCCCGGCGGGGTCGAGGGAGGCGAGCACCGACGGTGTCAGAACCGCGTGGGTCACCGCGTGGCGGTCCATCAGCGCGGCGAGAGCGTCTCCGCCGTAGGTGCCCGGGGGTGCGATCACCAGTTGCGCGCCGGAGCCGAAGGCCCACAGCATCTCGAAGACCGACGCGTCGAAACTCGGGGACGCGAAGTGCAGCACGCGGGACGCGGGGTCGGCGCCGAACCGCTCCCGTTCTTCCGTCGCCAGACACGTCAGGCCCCGGTGCGACACGACGACACCCTTCGGGGTTCCCGTGGAACCGGACGTGTAGATCACGTACGCCGGGTGATCCAGATGCAGCGGCGCGTTGCGGTCCCGGTCGGTGATCGGCTGCGGCGAGTGCGCGGCCACCGCGTCGACGGTGGCGGGTTCGTCGATCGGCATCCACGGCACGTCCCCGGGCAGCGTCGGAGCCGAACCGGTGACGGTCAGCCCGAGTGCCGCCCCCGAATCGGAGAGCATGTGCTCGATGCGCACGGACGGGTAGGTGGGGTCGACCGGGACGAAGGCAGCCCCCGTCTTCGCGACCGCCCACACCGCGAGCACCGACTCGTACGAGCGCGGGATCGCCACGGCGACCGTCGTTCCGGGCCCGGCGCCTCGCCCGATCAGCAACCGCGCCAATCGATTCGATTCGGTGTCGAGCCGGCCGTAGGTGATCCGCCGGTCCCCGCACCACACCGCGACCGCGTCGGGCTCGCTGCCGACCGACGCCGCCAGCAGATCCGGCAGGGTGGCTGCTGGGACCACGACTGCCCCGGTGACCGGGGTCAGCTCGGCGCGTTCGCTCGGCGAGAGGACGTCGAGATCGCCGATCCGCACCGTAGGTTCGGCCACGCCCTGTTCGAGAATGTGGCGGAACCGTTCCGCGCAGGCGCGCACGGACGCCGCGTCGACTGCGGCGGTGTACTCGAAGTCGATCGTCAGGCCGGCGGGGTGGCAGGCGTCGGTGAACGTCTCGGCGACGGTCACCCGGACATCCCCGAATCCGTCGCGGTCGCCGGGAGCGGGGGCGGTGATCGACACACCGGCGACGCCGGAATAGGTCGCTTCGCGCACTCCGAGCACGACCTGACACAGCGACGGCGACTCCCCGGCCTTCGGCAGCTCGTCCAGGACCCGCGCAAGCTCGATCCCGGTGTGGGAGAACGCACCGAGTTCGCAGTCGCGTGTCCCGGCGACGGCGACAGAGAACGTGGTTTCGTCCTCGACCCGCGTGCGCAGCACGACGGCATCGACGCCGGTCTCGGCGCGCACAGGGGCGCCGATCGTGATGTCGTCGGAATCGACGGATCTGCTCAGCGCAACGGCGAGCGCGGTGTGCACGACCGAGTAGGTCCGGGTGTCGTGGGCCCTGGCCAGGCATCGCGCCCGGCGGTGCGTCCTGGCATCGACGGTGACGCGGGTGCGGTCCCCGTGTTCCGGATGCGCGGACGTCGGGCTGCTCGCCAATCCGCCGGACGTCGGCAGGTTCGCGAGGGTGCGACGCCAGTAGTCGAGGTGCTGCGCCGCGGCGCGCCTGCGCTCGCCGGCACGCACGCTGTGGGGATGGATCGCGGACAGCGGCGTATCGGGCGCCGAGGACACGAATTCCTGGACGAATCCGACGAATCCACGATGGAGTTCGTGCAACTCGTCGTCCCGATAGCGGCCGGGGTTGCCCCGGAATTCGAGGTAGGTCGTCGGCGGTGTGCCGCTCTGGTACACGTTGACCAGCAGGTCCTCGACCGGTCCCGACGTGAGCACATGGAATTCACCGACGAGCGGCCCGAGAACGATCTCCTCGTGGAAGAGCATGACGTTCACCATCGGGGCACTCGCCCGGCGGGTGTCGGTGCCGAGGTCACGCATGATCGTGGCGAGGTCACCGCGCTGGTGCCGCAACGCCCCCACCAGTTCCAGCTGCACCCGGTCGACGAGGGCGCCGGCCGTGTCGTCGGGTCGCACCGCGATCCGCAGCGGCGCGACGTTGACGACCATGCCCCCGGATCGGCGCAGCACGGCGGTGGTGCGGCCGGACACGGGAATGTCGACGCGCACCTCCGGCCGGCCCGTCAGCCGCGACAGGTAACAGGCGAATCCGGCGATGATCGAGGCCGCCGAGTTTCCGCTCGCGCGGTTGTCGGTGTCGAGGAGCCGGGCCGCGGTGGCATCGGCGAGCGCGGCGGTGACCAGGGTGTTGTCGGCGACGGCCGGGGCGTGGCGCTCGCTCGGGCTCGAGCCCTCCGCCAACCCGGCGAGCCGTTCGGCCCAGTACTCGCGGTCGGAGTCGAAGCGCGCCGACTCGCAGTAGCGGCGGTCGAGGTCGTACAGCGCACGCAGGTCGGCGGCGCCGTGAGGTTCGGGGTCGCGTCCCTCGACCGCTCCGGTGTACAGCGCCGCGATCCGCTTCACCATGGTCATCGCGCCGTACCCGTCCAGGGCGACGTGGTGGATCCGGCTGTACCACAAGTAGTGCTCGTCGCCGAGTCGCAGGATCGACGACGCGACGAGCCGGTCGGTGGCCGGATCCATCGGCGCCGTGTAGTTCGCGTGCATCCAGGCGTGGGCCGCCGCGACCGGGTCCTCGTGGGCTCGGAAGTCGAGCACCTCGAGGTGGGAGTCGAGCGTCGGATCGACCACCTGGTACGGCTCCCCGTCGACCTCGGTCAGACGCAGGAACCCGGAACCGAACTCGAGCCCGGCCACGACGGACACCCGGTGGAACAGGTCGACGTCGAGCGCCCCGTGGAATTCCACGTACTGGGCGATGCACAGCGGCACCTCGGGTGCGAGTTGCTGCGCGAACCACATCCCGTGCTGGGCAGGTGAGAGGGGAAACGGGGTCCTGCTGTCCTTTCCGGCCGGCCCGGTGGAGGCAACGGGCGCGGCCGAGTCCGTGCTCATGACGCCAGTTTCTCCGCAATCTCGGAGCGGACCGAGGACGGGACCGAACCCGCGAACTTCTTCAGGTAGGCCAGGACCCATTCCCGGTCGGTCGTCAGGAACGGGAAGTCCGAGCCGACCATGTGCCGGACGGCGAGCATGGGCAGCGGCGCGTCGAGAGCCTGGAACTCGCTGTTGCGCAGACCGGACACCGTGCAGCCCGGGTAGAACTGGCCGAGCATGAGGCCCTGAACGACGAAGTCGGACTTGCGTTCGTTCTGCACGCGCTCGATCAGCTCGTAGTCCGTCAGATCGGGGAAGACCACGACGACGGCCTTGAGGGCTGCGTCGGCGCCGGTGTCCGGCGGAAGTGCCGGGAACAGTTCGGCGAGGTCGTCGGCGATGGCGCGCATCCGGTCCTCCCCGACGTCGGTGCCGGGGACGAACGCTGCCCAGAACAACCGCCGGGTGATCGAGGGGCCGGCGAACGGGCAGACCGGGCCGCGCCTCCCGAGGTCCCGGTGCGGGTGGCACAGGTAGTCGACCGCCCAGCGGCGAACCGTCGGTGCGCTGGGGTGCTCGTCGATGGCGAAACCGTCGAAGAGGCTGACGAGTTCGATGCCCGACCGAGGGCCGCGTACGGAGGGACCGGGAGGGGTGAGCGCCGGGGACGCTGCGGTGTCCAGGCGACGAGTTGTTGCCGGCATTAGCTTCTCCAAGTAACTGTAACTGTGGGTGGTCGGGACCCATGGCGGTCCGCTTGTGGAAATGTCCGCGATCGGTGCTGACGACAACTATCGGCCGCTTCACCGGCGGGGTCACGAGTAGTGCGCTACCTGTATCGCGCTCCGGAAGGGGTAGCGCGCAACGTGCTGGACTCTCGCTGTCGTGACACAACTAGAATCTCGCGATCCGCTCGGCGCCACCAGTACCCAAGGGGGTTCATGTGCTCACCCCGTCCGCACGAAGCAGGTGCTGGGCGAGCTCGGGACCGATCTCGGCCAGGGCCTGCGGGCTCGTCAGCTCCTGGTGTGCGGCTCGCACCGCGTGTTCGTCGATCCGGCCGGCGACGTGCGCCTGCCAGGCAGCTGCGGCGGTGGGGTCCCCGGCGGATTCCGCGGCCGCGAAGTACAGCACATCGATGTCGGGCGAGGCCGACGGACTATGTGTGACAGCGAGTTCCACCGTCGCGGTGAACACCCGGTGCAGCATCTCGACACGTTCCGCCGTTACCGCGTCGAACAGGCCGCCGGTGCGGCGCAGCACGTCCGCGGCCTGTTCCGCGGTGAACGTGTCGCCGGCCGGCAGGTCACCGAACTCGGCGAGCAGTTCGGCCAGGGTCAGCGGTGCGATCCGGAGATCGGTGTCGCCCAGCAGATGCGAGTCGAGCATCGTGAGGGTCGCGACCGTCCCGGACCCGAGCCGCACGGCCATCTCGTGGGCGATCTGGCCGCCCACCGAGTACCCCACCAGGTGGTACGGGCCGTCCGGATGCACGGACCGGATCAGCTCGATGTAGCGGTCGGCGAGGTCGCCGAGGTCGGCGAACTGCGCCTCGGGGTCGGTGAGCGCCGGGGACTGCAGGCCGTACACCGGACGATCCCCGAGGTAGGGCACCAGACCGGTGAAGCACCATGCCAGGCCGATCGCCGGGTGGATACAGAACACCGGCGTGCCTTCGTCGCCCGGGCGCAGCGGAAGCAGCGGCGCGAGCGCGTCGTCGGCTTCGTGGTCCGGCGCGGTGGTGATCCGGTGGGCCAGGGATTCCGGGGTGGGGTCGGTGAAGATCCACTGCACCGGCACCTGCCGGCCGACCCGGTCCGAAATTTCGGCCATCAGCACGGTCGCGCTCAGGGACGTGCCGCCGAGAGCGAAGTAGTTGTCGTCCAACCCGACCCGGTCGATCCCGAGATCTTCGGCGAACGCGTCGGCGACGACGGTCTCGGCGGGGTCGCGCGGAGCCCGGTAGGCGACGCGGGTGTGCTCCGGTCGTGGCAGGGCGGCCCGGTCGAGCTTGCCGTTCGCGGTGACCGGGACCCGGTCCAGGACGGTGACGGTCGCGGGAACCATGTGCGGTGCGAGCCGGGCACGGGCGTGGCCGAGCACGGCGTCGACGTCGACCTCGGAGCCGGGGGCCGCGACGACGTAGCCGGCGAGCCGGTCGCCGTCGGCGTGGGCGACGGCGTGCGCGACACCGGGATAGCCGAGCAGCGCCGATTCGATCTCGCCGAGTTCGATGCGGAATCCGCGGACCTTCACCTGCTGATCGGAGCGGCCGACGTAGTCGAGTTCGAGCGTCCCGTCGTCACGGCGCCGCCAGCGCACCAGATCCCCGGTGCGGTACATGCGCTGCCCGTCCGCGGCGGCGACGAACCGTGCCGCCGACAATCCGGGACGGTTGCGGTAGCCGCGGGCCAAGCCGGGACCGGACAGGTACAGTTCCCCCACCACCCCGACCGGGATCGGCCGCAGCCGCTCGTCGAGCACCAGTTCGGCGAAACCGCGGATCGGGCCGCCGATCGTAACCGGTTCTCCTGCAACGAGAGCGCGACCTGCATTGGACTGGATTGTCGTTTCCGCGGGACCGTAGGTGTTCACCATGGTCCGGCCCGGGGCCCACCGCGCGACGAGTTCCGGCGGGCAGGCCTCGCCACCGACGATGACCGTGCTCAGATGGTCGAGCCCGTCCGGATCCACCGTGCCCAGCGCCGCGGGCGTGAGTGCCACGTGCGTGACCTGCTCGCGTGCCAGCAACTCGGCCAGTTCCCGCCCGCCGAACACTCCGGGCGGGGAGATCACCAGACGCCCGCCGGCCCCGAAGGCCCACAGCATCTCCAGCACCGCCGCGTCGAAACTCGGCGACGCCGCGTGCAGCACCCGCGCCTGCGGACCGAGCCCGAACCGGGCGCGCTGCTCGGCCACCAGGTTCGCCAGGCCCGCGTGCGTGACCTCCACGCCCTTGGGCACGCCCGTCGACCCGGACGTGTAGATCACGTACGCGGCATGCTCCGGTCGCACCGACCCCCGGACCTCCAGGAACCGGTCCTGGTACCGGGAGCCGTCGGCCAGGGCAGTCGCGGAGACGGGCAGCCACGGGACGGAGTCGGGCAGGCGATCGACCGCGTCGGCGGTGGTGAGGCCGAGCGAGGCGCCGGAGTCGGCGAGCATGTGCTCGATCCGCCCCGCCGGGTAGCCGGGATCGACGGGGACGAATGCGGCCCCGGTCTTCGCGACCGACCACACCGCCAGCACCGACTCCACCGAGCGGGCCATCGCGATCGCCACCACCGACTCCGGTCCGGCGCCCGAAGCGGACAGGGTGTGCGCCAGTCGATTCGACTGCTCGTCGAGCTCACGGTAGGTCAGCCGGTGCTCCCCCGCGACCACGGCGATCGCGTCGGGGTCGGCGGACGCCGCGGCGGCGAACAGCTCGGGCAGGGTGACGGCGGGGACCGACGCACCGCCCGACACCGGGACCAGTTCGGCGCGTTCGTCGTCGAGCAGGTCGAAGGCGCCGAGCGGACGCGTCGGCTCGGCGACGACGGCGTCGAGCAACCGCACGAACCGCCGCGCGAACCTGTCGACGGTGTCGCGATCGAATATGTCTGTGGTGTAGCCGAATTCGGCATTCATGCCGGCGGGGGCGCCGGAGCGGTCCCGGGTCTCGTCGATGCTCAGGTACAGATCGCACTTGGCGACCTCCAGATCGACGTCGACGGTCTCGACGGTCAGTCCCGGCAGATCGAGGCGGGTCGCGTCGAGGTTGCGGAACTCGAGGAGCACCTGGAACAGCGGCGAGTGCGCAGAGGATCGCACCGGGTCCAGCGCCCGGACGACGTGGTCGAACGGGACGTCGGCGTGCCCGAACGCGGCGAGATCATCGTCGCGCACCTGGGCCACCAATTCGCCGAAGGTGGACTGTGGTGCGATGCGGGTGCGGAGGGTCACCGTGTTGACGAACATGCCGACCAGGTCGTCGAGCGCCGCGTCGCCACGGCCCGCCACCGGCGTTCCGATCGCGAGATCCGATGTGCCCGAGAGCTTCCCGAGAAGCACCGCCAGCGCGGCATGCACGACCATGAACACTGTGGCGTCGTGCTCGCGGGCCAGCTCGGTTACCGCGCGGTGCAGGTCCGGGCCGAACCCGAACGGCACGGCGGCCCCGTGCACGGAGCGGTGCATCGTCCGCTCCCGATCGGTCGGCAGTTCGAGCAGTTCCGGCAGCCCGTCGAGTGTGCGGCGCCAGAAGTCGATCTGCGCGGTCGCGAGCGAGGCCGGGTCGGTGTCGTCGCCGACGACCTCCCGCTGCCACAGGGTGTAGTCGGCGTAGTGCGCGGGCAGCGGCGCCCACTGCGGTGCCTGCCCCTGCGCGCGGGTCGTGTACGCGAGCATGACATCCCGCGCGAGCGGCGCCATCGAGAAGCCGTCGGCCGCAATATGGTGCAGCACGATCGCGACGACATGCTCCTGCGAGCCCAGCCGGAACAGGGCGGTGCGGATCGGGACGTCGACGCTCACGTCGAACCCGGCAGCCGCGACGGCGCGCAGCCGTTCCCGCAGCTCGGTTTCGCCCGCCACCGGCACCGGCGTGAGATCGGCGGTGACGCTGCCGGCGGGCAGCACGACCTGATGCGGGCCCTGCGCGGACGCCGGGTGGACGGTGCGCAGCGACTCGTGC
>NZ_JBMBTE010000149.1:0-10718 GCF_048897285.1 Rhodococcus sp. O3 | reverse complement strand
GTTCGTCGTTCTGCGTCCGTTCGTCGTTCTGTGTCCGGTCGTTTCGTTCCCGGGAGCGGCACTCACGATGCCGAGCGCCGGGACAGCCTCGCACGGTCGCTCGCGCGAGGCCGTCCCGGCTTCGGTGGATCAGCGCGTGCCGTACAGACGGTTGATTCCCGCGATCATCGCCCGCAGCGTCGACTCCGCGGCCGTGCCGCCCAGCCCCATCACCCAGCAGCTGCGCTCGTCGTCGGACTCGCACAGCAGGAACGTCGCGTGGGTGTCCCCCATCTCCTGGCGGTGGAACGAACGGATCTCCAGGCGAAAACCGAGCTCGTGGATCATGCCGGTCATCGCGGACACCGGACCGGTCGCGACGGAGGCGGTGCTGCGCTCAGTCCCCTCCAGCTCGAACGTCGCCTCGTAGGCGCACAGTCCCCCGGTCAACACGGTGGTGTTCCAGGCACGAAGTTCCAGCGGACCGCCCTGCGGGGCGTAGTTCGCCGCGAACTCGGTCCAGGACATGCCGGCGGCTTCGGCCCGCAGCGCGAGCGGCAGGGCACGGCCGTAGCGGGTGGCGAACGGGTCGAGCGAGGTGAGTCGATCGGTCTCGGTGCAGGAGGCGAAGGGACGCGCAGCGGTGATACGACGATCGGAAGCGAAGGAGGTGAAGGCGTTCATCGGAGGAGGTCTTCCACGAGAAGGGAGGACCGACGCGTAGCTCAACGACCCGCAGCGAGGGGTCGGTCCGAATCAGACCCCGCTACGGCGGTGAACTACGAGTACGCGCTTCATGACAAGCCACAGTAAGGGGTGAAAGTCCGAAAGGCAACCTTTGCACCAGCGATACGTGATCGAAACGTGACCGCGGAAAGTGGAACCTGAGGAACCCCTCATGTATCGTCAGTGGTGCCATCCCCCCCGATGGTAGATGAACCCCAGCCATGACCCCCCATCCAAGGCTGGGGTTCAGCCATTTCTCGGGCAGGCTCGATGCCCCGGCCATCTGCACGGGAGCCGGGTGGTCTACTGGAACCTATGTCCACGCCCTCAGTCGAAGAGTCCGCCGTCTCCGTCGCACAGGCCGGCATCTGGGACACCGAAACGCTCGCCGACGTCGCCG
This sequence comes from Rhodococcus sp. O3, assembly GCF_048897285.1. Lineage (NCBI taxonomy): Bacteria > Bacillati > Actinomycetota > Actinomycetes > Mycobacteriales > Nocardiaceae > Rhodococcus > Rhodococcus sp. O3. The sequence goes on along the minus strand of NZ_JBMBTE010000149.1, from coordinate 9,613 downwards.
CCACCACGTTTCCGCTCGCCTGCCCTCCCGGATCGAACCGGGACGACATCGACGAGTTCATCTCCGAGACCCTCTCGGCGGAACGGTTCGGCGAGTACCTGACCGATCCGACGCGGATCGTGCTGAAGGCGAGCATCGGCGGCGAGATCGTCGGCTACCTGATGGCGATCGACGCGCCGCCGGCCGACCCCGCCATCGCGGAGATGATCACGGCGACCCCGGCCGTGGAGATCAGCAAGCTGTACGTGCTGCCGGGCCGTCACGGCACCGGCGTGTCGGCGGCGCTCATGGCCGCGATCGTGGAGCGTGCCGCAGCGGCCGGGCGTGCGGGACTGTGGCTCGGGGTGAACCAGGAGAACGAACGCGCCCAGGCCTTCTACCGCAAGCAGGGCTTCCGGACGGTGGGCACGCGCACGTTCCTGGTGGGTTCACAGACCCACCAGGACTACGTCATGCAGCGCGAACTGTGAGAAGCGCCTAGCTGGCGGCGACCTCGAAGCGCGACAGCGCCAGCAGACGCGAGGTCGCGCGAAGGTACTTCTTGCGGTAGCCGCCGGCCAGCATCTCCGGCGTGAAGATCTCGTCGAGCTTGGCACCGGCCACGGTCACCGGAATGCTCGCGTCGTACAGCCGGTCGGCGAGCACCACCAGACGCAATGCGACGGACTGGTCCTCGGCCGGGTGCACCCCGTTGAGGAACACCGCAGACACGCCCTCGATGAGCTTGCCGTAACGCGACGGATGCAGGGTGCTCAGGTGCGCGCACAGCTCGTCGAAGTCGTCGAGCGTGGAACCGGGGATCCGCTCGGCGCGTTCGATCAGCTCCTCCGACGCGATCGGGTCCGGCGCCGGCGGCAGGTCGCGGTGGCGGTAGTCCGGGCCGTCGACGCGGAGCGTCTCGAAGATCGACGCGAGCTTCTTGATCTCGCGGAGGAAGTCCTGTGCGGCGAACCGGCCCTCACCGAGCTGGCCGGGAAGCGTGTTGGAGGTCGCCACGATCGACACCCCGCGCGCGGACAGCTCGGTCAGCAGACGCGAGACCAGCATCGTGTCGCCCGGATCGTCGAGCTCGAACTCGTCGATGCAGAGCACGCTGTGGGTGGAGAGCTCCTCGACCGCCTTGTTGAAGCCGAGCGCGCCGACCACATGCGTGAGTTCGACGAACGTGCCGAACGCCTTGGGCGAGGGCGCGCTGTGGAAGATCGACGCGAGCAGGTGGGTCTTGCCGACACCGAACCCGCCGTCGAGGTACAGCCCGGCGCCGGTGGACGGCGCCTTGCGACCGAACAGGCCGCGCTTGCCGCCGCGGATCTTGCCGATCTTGCCGACGAAGGCCTCGGCAGCGCGGACCGCGGCGGCCTGGCTCGGCTGGTTCGGATCGGGGATGTACGAGGCGAAGCTCACCTCGTCGAACATCGCGGGCGGCACGAGCTGTGCAACCAGTTGTTCGGCCGGCACCACGGGACTGCGATCGACGAGACGTTCCTGCATTCCTCCAGGGTAGAGGCGTGTGGTGAGGCCATACCTACACCAGCGGCGGATTGCGACCTACTTCACATCAGCGTCACCCGATCTTCACCTCGCGTGAGCGCACGCGTCACACGCGCGCGTTCGCTGCGCGCGTGGACCGGTGCACACCCGGATCCCGGCGACCTGGCAGGCTGTCGGCATGCGCAGAACCGGTGTGTTCGCGGTCTCCCTCGTCGCGCTCGCGGCGACGGTCACCGCCTGCGGGACGGGGCCCTCGTCACGACCCGACGTCGCGGTGGTTCGGGACGTCGGTGACGGGGCCGTACCCGCCCCCGAACAGGACGAGGCCGCCGAGCCCGGGCTGCCCGTGCCCGAGGAGGATCTGGCGTGGCGCGACTGCACCGGCGACACCGTCGCGGCGCAGAAACTGCCCACCGGTCCGACCGGGCTGGTCCTCGAGTGCTCGGAGATCACCGCGCCCATCGACGAGGCCGGAACGGTGCCGGGAACGTTCCCGCTCGGGGTTTCGCGGGCGCGCCTGCCGCAGACCCCGACCGACGTCGCGCCGCTCGTGCTCACCACGGGAACGGACATGCCGTCCGGCACCGCACTCGCCGCCCTTGCCACCGGACCGATGTCCGGTGTCCTCGCTACCCGACCGATCGTCGCGGTCGACCGCCGCGGGATCGGGCCGTCACAGCCCATCGACTGCATCTACCCCGCCGATCTCCGTGCGCTCGGCGATCTCGGCCAGTTCGGCCGCAGCGGCGACGGACCGAGCCGCGTCGCGGAGCTGAGCCGCGAGATCACCATCACGTGCACCGACTACCTGCAACCGCAGGAGCTGATGTTCGGCGCCGCACATGCCGCCGACGACCTGGACCAGCTGCGCCTGGCCTGGAACGTGGAGCGGATCGGACTGCTCGGCATCGGGAACGGCGCGACCGTCGCGCTGGCGTACGCCGCCGAGTATCCGACGCACGTGGGCCGGCTGATCCTCGACTCCCCCGCTGCCGCGACCGCCGACGCCGAGCTTCTCGCGGAGAGCCGGGCGCGCGGCGCCGAAGCCGCGGTCGACGCGTTCGCCCGCCAGTGCGTGGCGCTGAAGTGCTCGCTCGGCACCACACCGCGGGCGGTCCTCCAGGACCTGCACGAGAAGGCCGCGAACGGGGAACTTGCACCGCTGTCGTCGAATGCAATGCTCACCGCGGTGACCGGGTTCCTCGGCAGCCCCCGCGGAGACCTGCAGGCCCGCGTCCGCGAATTGTCCGATGCGCTGGCCGCCGCGCGCGACGGTGATGTGATGCCGCTGCTCGAACTCGTCGATCCCGCCGAGGCACAGCTGAGCACGGCCGGCCAGTTCGTGTCCCGGTGCAGCGACAAGCAGCGGCAGCCCACACCCACCCGCGCCCTGGAGCTGCAACGCACGTGGGGAGCGAGCTACCCGCTGTTCGGCGCGGACACCGCGACCGGACTGACGGCCTGCTCGGCATGGCCGAGCATGCCGGCGCCGCCGCTGCCCGATGCGGTGGATGTGTCCGTGCTGGTCCTCGGGTCCGCCGCGGACCCCATCGTCGGCAACGGTGGGCTCGAATCCGTCACCGGTGCACTGACCGCGGTTGGAGCCCGATGGGCGGTGGTGTCGTGGCAGGGCGCCGGCTATTCGGCGACCCTGCACTCCACGTGCGCGCAGGCCCGGGTCGCGGCATATCTCGAGACCGGCGAACTACCGCCGAACGGCAGCCTGTGTCCCGCCTGAGCGCAGCGTCATGTCGGGGCGGGTGGATCACCGACAGGCGGCTCCGGTGTACCGTGCCGTAGTGTTCCTCAGTCGTCTCGAGCCCCGCACCGCCCGCACCACCGTGGAGGTGGTCAAGTGCGTTGTGTGGCCGTTGGCCCTGCTCACGGTGCTGCACCGTGTGGTGATCAAAGCGGTCAACGGCTTCCGGACCGACGACTTCACACCCGTGTACAACGCGGCGCTGGCGTTCCTCAACCGGCAGCCCGTCTACACCGCGAACTTCCGGTGGGTCGATCCGCACTACCTGTATCCGCCGTCGGGCACTCTGCTGATCTCACCGATCGCCGTGATCGACCCCGAACGCTCCCGCTGGTTGTTCATCCTCGCCAACGCGATCGCGATCCTGGTCGCGCTGTACCTGCTGCTGCGCATGTTCGGTTACGGTCTCGATTCGGTGATCGCGCCGATCCTCGTGCTCGGGGCGTTCACCTCCGAAACCGTGACGAACACGCTGGTGTTCACCAACATCAACGGTCTCGTGCTTCTCGGGGAGATCGCGTTCCTGACGTTGCTGCTCAAGCGTCGCGACCTGTGGGCCGGCGTCGCGATCGGTCTGACGTTCGCGGTCAAACCGATCCTCGCTCCCCTGCTGTTCCTGCCTCTGGTCCGTGGCCAGTGGAAGGTGTTCGTCACGGCGGTGGCGGTGCCGGTCGCGCTGATGGCGATCGCCTGGCCGCTCTCCGTCGACCCGTGGCAGTTCGTCGAACACACGACGCCCTATCTCCTCGAGGCGCGCGACTACTTCAACAGCGCGATCGTCGGAAACGGCATGTACTACGGCCTGCCGACCTGGCTGATCCTGGGGCTCCGCGTCGTGCTCATGGCGATGGTGCTGGTGGCGCTGTGGCTGCTGTACCGCTACTGCCGCCACGACGAGCTGTTCTTCGTCGGCACCGCGACCGGCCTGCTGCTCACCGCCTCGTTCCTGCTCGGCTCGCTGGGCCAGATGTACTACTCGATGATGCTGTTCCCGCTGCTGATGACGGTGGTGCTGCCGAACTCGGTGATGCGCAACTGGCCGGCGTGGCTGGCCGTCTACGGCTTCCTCAGCTACGACAGCTGGCTGTCGGGCCGCTGGCCGGAGATGGGCCGGGCCGCCGAGTACATGAAGACGACGTTCGGGTGGTCGCTGCTGATCATCGTCGTGTTCGCGGTGCTGCTCGACCGGTACCTCGCCGCGCGCCGTGAGGGACGCCTGGACTCGGGCATCGAACCGGCATTCCTGTTGCCGAAGGCACCCGCCGCCGTGCCCGACGAACCGGAGGAACCCGAGGAGCGCATGGCCGCACAGGCCGTCCGGGACTAGCCTCTGCATCATGACTTCCACGCCCCGCCGGGAACCCGCACCGAAGGTCGAACGCAGCGACGAGGAATGGCGGGAGTTGTTGACCCCCGAAGAGTTCGCGGTGTTGCGCCGGGCGGGCACCGAACGCCCGTTCGTCGGTGAGTACACCGACACCGAGACCGAGGGTGTCTACGAGTGCCGTGCCTGCGGCGCGGAGTTGTTCCGCAGCAGCGAGAAGTTCCATTCGCACTGCGGGTGGCCGTCGTTCTACGATCCGGCCGATTCGGACGCGGTGATCCTGCGGCCCGACGATTCGCTGGGGATGCGCCGGGTGGAGGTGCTCTGCTCGTCGTGCCACAGCCATCTCGGGCACGTGTTCGAGGGCGAGGGCTATCCGACACCGACCGATCAGCGGTACTGCATCAACTCGATCTCCCTGCGCCTGGTTCCGCCGACCTGAGCCGCTCCGGCTGCGGGACCGGACCGCAGCCGGGAGGATATCGAGGCATGAGTGAGCACACGCCCGGCAGGCCGAAGGTCAAGGTGACGATCGTCGGGGCGGGCACCGTGGGGACCGCGATCGCGTATGCGTGCCTCATCCGGGGTTCGGCCGAGGCGCTGGCGCTGTACGACACGAATCCCGACAAGGTCCGGGCCGAGGTCCTCGACCTGAATCACGGCACCCAGTTCGCGCCACCGTGCCGGATCGAGGGCAGTGACGATCTCGCCGTCACCGCCGGATCGGACATGATCGTGGTGACCGCCGGTGCCAAGCAGAAGCCCGGGCAGTCGCGGCTCGACCTCGCCGCGGCGAACGTGGCGCTGGTGCAGGCCCTGACGCCCGCGTTGCTCGAGCGGTCCCCGGACGCGGTGGTGCTGTTCGTCAGCAATCCCGTCGACGTCGTCACGCACGCCGCGATCGTCGCGACCGACGCCGCACCCGGCCGCATCTTCGGTTCGGGGACTGTGCTCGATTCGGGACGCCTGCGTTTCCTGATCGCCGAGCGCGCCGGGGTCGCCGTGGAGAACGTGCATGCCGTGGTCGTCGGTGAACACGGCGACTCGGAGATCACGCTGTGGTCGGGGGCGACGATCGGCGGCGTCGCCGCAGCGAAGTTCGAGGGTGTGGCCGGCGACGGCACCTCCGGGCCCCTGTTCGACAAGGCGACCCGCGCCGACATCTCCGCCCAGGTGGTGCACAGCGCGTACGAGATCATCCGGGGTAAGGGCGCGACCAATCTGGCGATCGGGTTGTCCACGGCCCGGATCGTGGAGGCGGTGCTGCGCGACCAGCACCGGGTGCTGCCGGTGTCGACCCTCCAGACAGGTGCCGAGGATCTGTCCGGGGTGTGTCTGTCGCTGCCGACCGTCGTCGACAGCCGCGGGGCGGCCCAGGTGCTCGACGTGGCGATGTCCGACGAGGAGCGCGAGGGCCTGCGCGCCTCGGCCCGCACGCTGCGGGAGGTGCAGGCGACGCTCGAACACTGAGCCCCCGAACGCTGAGCCCCCGAACGCTGGGACCCCGAACGCTGGGAGCCCCCGGCGGGTTCAGCGGGCGCGGACCACGGGTGGGTCGTACGCGCGAATCGGCGGCAGTTCGCCGTCGAACCGTTCGATCTCGACCAGCACGTGCTGCCCGGTGCAGCCGCGCGCCAGCGACGACGTGCCGATGTCGGGGGTCAGCACGTTCGGGTTGCCGTGCACGCACATCGAGTTCGGGTCCGACGGGTCGAGCGGGTCGTACCAGGCGCCCGTGGACAGCTGCACGACGTCCGGCCGCAATCCGTCGTCGAGCACCACACCGGCCAGGCACGCGCCGCGGTCGTTGAACACCCGCACGATGTCCCCCTCGTCGAGGCCGCGGGCCGCGGCCGCCGCGGGGTGCATCCGCAGCGGTTCGCGTCCGTGGATCTTCGATGCCTGGCTGGTGGCGCCGTGGTCGAGCTGGCTGTGCAGCCGGGTGCGCGGCTGGTTCGCGATCAGATGCAGCGGGAACTGCTCCGCGCGTGCGCCGCCGAGCCATTCCTCCGGCTCGTACCAGGTGGGGTGGCCGGCGCAGTCGTCGTAGCCGAATCCGTCGATGTCGGCGGAGAAGATCTCGATACGCCCACTGGGGGTACGGAGCGGATACGTGTCCGGGTCCTCGCGGAAGTCCTGGAACAACGTCAGGTCGTCCTCCGTGCGCATCCGCACGTGACCGTGATGCCAGAACTCGTCGAACTCGGGTGCCTCTCCCCCGTCGGCGAGGACGAATCCGCGCCACTGCTCGTAGAGGTGTTCGATCCACTGCCGTGCGGTGCGGTTCTCCGTGAACTGCGGTCCGAATCCCAGCCGGTGCGCGAGCGCGGCGAACGTGTCGTAGTCGTCGCGGGCCTGCGCGTAGCGAGGCGTCGCGGCGTGCATCGCCACCAGCAGCGGATCGTTGCGGGTGCACGAGAGGTCCTCGCGTTCGAACGACGTGGTGGACGGCACGACGATGTCGGCGTGTTTGGCCATCGGCGTCCAGTACGGGTCGTGCACGACGATCGTGTCGGGCCGTGCCAGCGCCCGCTTCAGCCGGCCGAGGTCCTGGTGGTGATGGAACGGGTTGCCGCCGGCCCAGTACACGAGCCGGATGTCGGGGAAGGTGCGGCGCTGTCCGTCGAAGTCGTACTGCTCCCCTGGCCGCAGCAGCAGGTCGGAGATCGCGGCGACCGGGATCGCTTCGTCGATCGGGTTCTGTCCCTGGAACAGCGTCGGCAGCGGATACGGCACCGGCGCCAGACCGGGTTCGTTCATCGACCCGTAGCCGTGCCCGAATCCGCCGCCCGGCACGCCGATCTGGCCGAGCATCGCGGCGAGCGTCACCCCGGCCCACGGGGCCTGCTCGCCGTGGCGGACCCGCTGCAGCGACCACGTGACGGTGACCAGGGTGCGCCCGGCGGCCATGCGGCGGGCGAGGTCGGTGAGGGTTGTGGCGGGCAGGCCGGACAGCTTCGCCGCCCACTGCGGGGTCTTCGGGGTGCCGTCGGTGCGCCCGAGCAGGTAGTCCTCGAACTTGTCGTAGCCGGTGCAATAGCGGTCGAGGAACGCGCGGTCGGCCAGGTCCTCGGTGGCGAGCACGTACGCGAGCGCCAGCATGATCGCGACGTCGGTGCCGGGGCGCGGCGCCAGTCGTTCGGCGTCGCCGTGCAGATCGTCACGCAGCGGGCTGATCGACACGATGCGCCCGCCGCGCGCCCGCAGCCGGTCGAGGGCGTCGCGGGTCGGATGGTTGCTGGTGCCCCCGTCGTTGACCGCGGTGTTCTTCAGCGGCACCCCGCCGAAGCACACCATCAGGTCCGTCTCGCGGGCGATGACGTCCCAGTTGGTGGAGCGTGCGAACAGCTTCCAGTGCGTGCCCACGACACGCGGCATGATCACGCCGGTCGCGCCGAGCGAATAACTGTGCACGGAGCGCGTGTAGCCGCCGAGCATCTTCAGGAACCGGTGGACCTGGCTCTGCGCGTGATGGAACCGGCCGGGCGACGACCACCCGTAGGAACCGCCGAAGATCGCGCGGTTGCCGTGGGTGTCGACGACGCGGCGAAGTTCCCCGGCGAGCAGTTCGGTCAGTTCGTCCCACGACACGGCGACGAATTCGTCGCTACCGCGGGTGCTGCTCGGCCCCGGTCCGTTCTCGAGCCAGCCGCGCCGCACGGCGGGGCCGGTGATGCGGGACCGGTGCCGCACCGAGCCGGGCAGGTTGCCGAGAATCACCGACGGGTCGGCGTCACCCGGGTACGGGTGCACGGCGGTGACCTCACCGTCCGCGGCTTCGGCCTCGTACATGCCCCAGTGGGACATGTGCGAGTGCCGCCCCGGGTGCCTGCTGTGATTCGTTCCGGCTTCCTGCTCCGGCATCCGCATCAGGGCAGCGCGTTGATCAGCCGGTCCGCGTCGATCCGGGGGCCGCTGAAGAACGGGGTCTCGAGACGCACGTGGTAGCGGGCCTCGGTCGCGCGCAGATCGCGCATGAGGTCGACGATGCGGTCGAGTTCCGGAGCCTCGAAGGCGAGGATCCACTCGTAGTCACCGAGCGCGAACGCCGGGACCGTGTTCGCGCGCACGTCCGGGTAGCCGCGGCCGGCCTTGCCGTGCTCGGCGAGGATGCGGCGACGGTCCTCGTCGGGCAGCAGGTACCAGTCGTACGACCGCACGAACGGGTACACGCAGATGTAGTTGCCCGGATCCTCGCCCGCGATGAACGACGGAACGTGGCTCTTGTTGAACTCCGCGGGGCGGTGCAGCGCCGTGTTCGACCACACCGGGTTGCTGGCGCGGCCGAGGATGGTGGTGCGCCGGAAGTCCGCGTAGAACTTCTGCAGATCCTCGATGTGCTCGGCGTGCGTCCAGAACATGAAGTCCGCGTCGGCGCGCATGCCGGCGATGTCGTAGATGCCACGGACGACGACGTCGGTGTTCTCGTACGAGGCGAGGAACTTCTGCAGATCCTCGAGCGCTTCGGCTCGGTCGTCGCCGAGGACCCCGGGACGCACCTGGAACACCGACCACATCGCGTAGCGGAGGGTCGAATTGAGCTTGTCGAAATCGAGACGTGCCATGTTTCTCATCCTGCCACTCGTGTCGTAAGCCGCGCTGCGGCCGTTGTGCCCGATTCGACGCACGCCGGCACGCCGACGCCGTGCAGCATCGCCCCGGCCACTTCGATGCCGTCGACGTCGGCGACCGCGGCTTCGAGAGCCGCGACGATCTCGTCGTGTCCCGCGCGGTACTGCGGCAGACCACCGTGCCAGCGCTGCACGAACGTGGCGACCGGTTCCGCGGTCACCCCGCTGACGGTCGCGAGGTCCTTGCGGGCCAGTGCGATCAGCAGATCGTCGTCGGCGTCGACGAGCCCGGCGTCGCCGAACCGCCCGAACGACGCGCGCGCCAGTTCCACGTCGCGCTCGGCCAGGTGCGGCCACTTGCGGCTCGACAGCGTGAACGCTTTCGCCGACAGATCCTCGCCGGTCGCGACGAGGATCCCGGAGTTGCGGGGCAGCCCCGAATCCCGGGGCAGCGCGAGCGCGACGACC
>NZ_JBMBTE010000148.1:0-10912 GCF_048897285.1 Rhodococcus sp. O3 | reverse complement strand
GGCGGCCTGCCGGGCGATCGTGTCGGCCTCGACGCGGGCGGTGGGCCGGTAGTCGTCGTCGATGTCGACCTCGACCGTGAACCCGGCGGTGCGCAACGCGGCCGCGGTCGCGTTGATCTGCACGTGCTTGGCGCGCCGGTCCCGGGACTGCGGGACGTACCAGGAACCGAGGCCCCGGGACCAGCGCCAGCGCTGGGCCTTCAGGATCTCGGCGGAGCCGTCGCCCTTGGCAGTGCCGTCGATGAGCGTTCCCTTCTGTTGGGGTGCGGACTCGCATGAGCGAAATATTTGCAGGTCAAGCGAGTTTCTACCTCGACTTAATCTGCGACAAGTGTCGCGCACGTCATGTGCCGACGCAGCTCGTCAGCTTCACACGATTGCCGTCGCGTTCCACGCCCGGCTGTCGCGAATCATCGCCGGACAGGTCAACGGGACTACGCAGCTCAGAGAGCTGTGTCAGGATCCGGAGATGCCCCGGTTCATGATCGACCCATCGAACGACAAGGAAATCGGTGCGATCGCGCATGGTCCGGCGCTGCTCGCCCGGGTCGAGGGTGTCACGGTTGGACTGCGCTCGATCATGGCGTACTCGGCTGGCCTTGAGATCGCGGTGACCGTCGTCGGCAGCGGTGTTCACGCCGAAGCGATGAGACGTCAATACACAGCCCCAGCCGTCATCGATCCCCAGACAGGTAAGCGCCGCCCCGGCAAGGTGCATGGTCGCCCAATGTGACTTCGTGCACTCGAAGACTCGGTCCTTCAGCCGGTGCCTCGTAGTGACAGCCGCGGCTGGTACGACAGTGAGGACATGTATCAGCGTGAGTATCTGTACGAAATAACCGGGCTACCGACCACCCGCAACCTGCCGCTGATCACCGAATGGCCCGAGGTCGGACTCGAACCGGTGACCACACACCTGGTGCTTCCGGACCCGTCAGAGCTTGCTAACGCGATTATCTCTCTGCCGTAGAGAAACTCGACGACCAATGGTGGATCCGCACCCGGAACATGGTGGATCCGCACCCGGAACAAGGGACCCAATCTGGCCAACCGGAGCGTCGGCGGGAGGTTCCCGGCTCGGTAGTGTGCGGCATTCCTACCCGAATGATTCCACCGGGCATGTCGTGGCCGTCGACCACCGCGCACTCAACCTTCACCGCTCTACTCGGAACGTGGTGAGGCCCACGTTGGTGATGGCCGCTTCAGGAGCGATTGTTGCGCACCATGAGTTCCCGGTTCGCACCACGTGCAGCAACAAGATCTTCATCGCGGTCGGCCAGCTGCCGTTGAAGATCGGCCTTTTCCTGTTCGAGGTGCTTGACGCGCTTGTCCAACGCATCGTGGTCAGGAGGTCCTCCGAGTCCGGATTGCCGCCAAACCTGGTCGCCGAGAGCGTCGGCGAGTCGCTGTTCGAGCTGGTGAATGTGGGCGTCCTGGCGGCGGACGCGGTCGGTGAGGTTGGCGATGTCGGTCAGCAGCGACTGTTTGCTCGCGCTCGGACCCGTCGTAGCCAGAGTGGGTGGTTCGGCGGCTTTGGTGATGACAGCGGTGTGCAAGTCTGGATGGCGGTAGATCAGGCTGCGGTGAACGCCCGCCGCCCGAGAGACGGCGGAGACGGTGATCTCTGTGCCACTGTTGGCGAGTTGTTCGAGTGCGGCAACGACTTTCGCGCGGCGTCGCTGGCTGTCGCGGCGTCGGGAGTCGGTCAGAGACACGCTGTTTCGGGTCATGAGCCGACTCCGTTTCTGGTCTGGTCGACGAACGAGGGAATGATGGGCATGCCGAGGTCGACACCTTGCCGGGTCTGGCGCAGTGCGGCGGTGGCCTGTTCGATCTGCTGCCGTTCCTCGCTGGTGAGTTCGTCCATGGATGCCTCGACTCGGTGGATGAGCTGGCGGAGTTTCGTAATCTCGGCCTCGGACGGGGCCGCTTCCACACGCGCCCAAGGATCGAGTTCGCCGGCGGCGAGGACGCGTTCGCGATCACGGAGCAAAGTGTGCAGGTAGTCCTTGAGTTCGGGCAGGTAGGAGGCGTCGGTACGGAAGTGCCCGCAGCCCAGGCAGCGGAACCGGAACGGGCAGGCGTGCCCGCCGGCTTTGACGTTGCTCGGCTCGAGGCAGACCCCGAATGGGACGGAGACCTGGCCGATCTGTAGGCGGGCGTGTTCGTCGTCCAGAGCGGCCTGGGTGTGTTGCCAGGTCCGTTGGCCGTTGCGGTCGAACTGGTGGGCGGCGACCTTTTCGACCGCCTGACGCATGCGCTGACCGCTGATCCGGTAGTAGATCTGAGTTGTCCGCATGGTTTTGTGTCCCATCAAATCGCGTAGGACATCGGGGGGAACACCGGCGTCGGAATGTCTTTGGGCGTAGCTGTGCCGGTAGGCGTAGGGGACGGCGGCGGATTTGTCGAACTCGATGTCGCCGTCCGCGAGGAGAGGGGGCAGGGCGTCGACCCAGGCCCGATGCGCCCAGCTGAGCGTGGCGTCGGTGAGCCGCCGGGTTCCGTGCGGGTTGCGTTTCGGGCCAGGCAGCAGGGCCAACTCGTCGAGCGGGGTATCGGGGAAGCGGCGGCGGACCGTGCGTTGCTGGCTGCGGATGACCTCGGCCGTGGCATCGGCGATCGGCAGTCGGCGGCCGGGGCGGTTGTTCTTGTAGTCGTGGTAGATCAGCACGCTCTTGTCGCCGCCGCCGTTGCCAAGGCAGTCGAAGGGCAGGCGACAGATCTCGTCGGGCCGGCGACCGGTGTCGATCAGCAGCTCGATCGCGACACGAATGGACGACCCGGAGCGCTCTTCGAGCAGCGGCAAGGCACTGCACAGCTGGGCAAGGACACGTTCGGGCACGGACCGGCCGGGTTCGTCTCCGCCGTCATGCTTGGGAATGTCCTCGGCGAGGAAGGTGAATTCCGTCGGCAGGGCGGTGAAGGTGTCACCAGGTAGTCGTCTTCCGCGGTTGCGCAGGTCGTTGAGGACGCGTTTGACGTTGCGGCAGTCGATGATCCGCATGTTCTGGGTGATCGTGCCGGCACTGGTCAGGTAGGCGAGGCGGTTGAGGAAGGTGACCGCGTCGGTGCGGTCGAGCAGGGCTGGGATGTTGCCGTGGTCCTCGGGGCGGTGCAGGCGCAGGCTCTCGGAGAGCCGGGTGAGGCTGGCGATGTAGGTCTGCATGATTCCGCCGATGGCGTCTCCGCGGCGGCGGGGCATGTCCTCGCTCACCCAGTACTTGGCGACCTCGCGCAGCCAGGGCTGGGTGATGCCGGTGAAGTCCAGAGTGCGGTTGCCCTGGCCGAAGACGGCCAGGTTCCACACATCCTTGTGGCGCTCGGTCTCCGGGTCGGAGAGCACGACCCGGGTTGCTTTGACGATGGTGGATCGCAGCGACTCGATTCGCTTCGTCAGGGTGACGAGGTCCTCGAGCGTGCCGACCTTCTGGGCGCGGGCCTGATTGCACAGCGGCCGGAGCCGGTGCATCTCGGTGATGCTCCCAGCCCGATAGCGGTACTGGAGCCCGAACAGAATTTCGGCGACCACTCGCGGCGGCAAGCCCCGAAGGTCGACCTGGCGGCCGTTGCGGCGAGCGGGGGCGGTGCGGATCCAGTCTTCCAGGTCGATTCCGGGATCCGTGTTCTGCAGCTTCTTCGCCTGCTTCGAGTGGGGACGGCAGAACCCGTCGCCGGCATACCGTCGCCAGTCGCACAGGCGCACCCGGCAGAGTCCGGGATGCGGGTAGGGCGCGAGGTCCGTGCGGGTCAAGAACTCGTCCAGGCCGGTGCCGCCGCGTTGGTGATGCCATAGATGTGCGGTGCACAGCTTCGTCGGTGCACTCTTCGTCGGGCGCTCGCAACCGGTGACTGCGCAGATGGTCTCGTTCCATTCCTTGCGGTTGCGGCGATGCCCGGAGGTGAAGTCGTCCAGCGGCCGTCCGCTGGCCTGCCAGGTGCGGGTGCAGAAGGCGCACAATTGCTTACGGTGTCCGATCACCGTCTGGCAGCCCGTGATCGCGCAGATCTCGAACCCGACCAGAGGGTCGTTGCGCCGTGGCCGCCAGAGCAGTCTCTCCTCGATCCATCCGAGGTCTGTGAGGAAATCGGCGTCCAGCAGGCTTCGCAGCCGTTCCGTCGCCTGGTCATTGGCGGGCGTGGCGACCGGCGCCGCCGCTGCAGACAGGGTCATCGCCACACCTCCTGTGGGGACAGGCGAGGACTGGGCACCCTCTCGATGGCCTCACGCAACCGCTCCTCGGAAGGGTGCAGATACGGCTGCGACGAGGCGATCGACGCGTGGCCCATCAACTCGGCCAGCTCGTCGAGTCCCGCGCCGGCGTTCACCAGGTTGTCCGCGAAGCCGTGGCGGCCCTGGTGCGGCCGGATTCTTCGATCCAGGCCGGCCCGACGGCTGAGCGAGGACAGCAGCTCATTGATGGCCCCGGGGCGCATCGGAGCGCCGATACGGCCGCGGAAGAGGTTCACCAACAGGAAGTCGCTGTCGGCAGCCGCAGGGACCGTCGCCCGTTCGAGGACGTACTGGTCGTGAGCCTGTATCAGCAGAGCATCGACGGGAATCGCGCGGGAGTGGCGGGACTTTGCCCAGGCACCGTTGACGTTGCCGCGACGTACAACGTGCAGGTGACTGCCCGGAACCGGGCAACCCAGCGCCCGGGCATCGAGCACGAAATGCAGGTCAGCCCTGCGCAAGCCGACCAGTTCGCCTCGACGGATACCGGCGCGGGCCATCAGCAGCACAATCAGCCGGTCCCGGGCCGAGCGACAGGCACGTACCAGTGCGACGGTCTCCTCCTCGGTGACCCGATCGATCGGGTCGTCGGGCTCGTGCAAGCGGTGGCGGACCTTGGCGTAGCCGCGGGGAATCCCATACTCGCCCTGCACCTCGGAGGGCAGGTCCCGCCCATCGCCGATCTCGTAAAGCTGCCCGATGACCCAGGCCGGTGCCGCTCCGGCGCCCACGGCGTACTTCAGGAACTCACGGACGGCCGCCAACACAGCATTGACCCGGCGCGGCCCACGGACCTCTTTCACGCCGGGACCGGTGAACACCAGACTCGGGCCGGAACGAGACGGTGCGTGCCGCAGCCAGAGCATGAACATCCCCAGATGCCGGGCTCCCTCCACCCACTCCCGACCGGCCTCCCCGCACCACCGCAGGTACAACGCCGCGGCTCCGGCGTACATCTCGGTCGTCGATTCCGCGCTGTCCCGGCCGAACCGCAGATGACGCAGGAACCGATCCGGCACCTCGACGACCCGCAACTCCGGATCGAGGACTGTCCAGTAACAGATGCCGGAGGGCAACCGCACGCGGAATGACCGGAAGGACGTCACGACTTCTCTTCATACGCCACAAACGACGTGTCCCCTGTGCGCGACACCCGCACCCTAGGTGTCTCACTCGGCGGAATGACTGCCGGAATACGACAGTGCACGACACTCATAGCTACCCAACAGAAGTTCCCTCGGCGTGGGTGTGGGTGATGGTCAGTGCGGACATGGGCAGTCCGTCCTTTCTGATCGGGTGTGCTGGTCGGGGCCCCGCGCGGCCGGTCAGCGGAGCAGCCGCCATGCCGAGCGCGCGGCGCGGGCACCTGGGACCTTGCGAACGGCAATGTTGGTAGCGACCCTGGCTGCTCGTTTGCCGTAGACGACGCCCCGGGACGGTCCGGTCGGACGAGCGGGTACGCGTGTGGCCACGGGGTGGGTCGGTGCTGCGGGGGCGGTGTCGGAGGTCAGTTCTCGTTCCCACTGGGCGGAGCGGCGACCAAGGCGACGTACCGTTCGCGGGCCGTGCGGGGCGCGCGGCGGTGCTCACAGCCGCGCGCCGGGTCGAGGCACCGCAGCCGGGTGTGGGTGACGATGAGCTCGGCCAGCGGCGAATGCCAGAACCGGGTCTTGTAAGCGGCCAGGAAGTGAACAGCCAACCAGACGGCGCCGCCGGCGACGATCACCAAGAGTTGGGGGACGATCGGGGCACCGAGGACGATGAGCGTCAGCGAGGCGATCACCAGGATGGTGCCGACGAAGCGGGCAACCGGTGCGCCGATCTTCCAGACGAGCACTGCGCCGAGCGCGAGAGCCGGAATAACGGCAGTATTCGACATTCGGTTTCCTTTCCCGCGGTGCATCTTCCAGGGCCAACATTACAATAGACATTTGTATAGTTGCAACCGAGGAAGCCGATTCGGTACCCCACCAGGGTTTTCTACATAGCAATGCAGGTATGTAAAGTTTTCGGCGCCGTACAACAAGCACACCGCGACGGCAGTGCCCCGAGAACGAAAGGTCGGACACGCGATGGCGAACCCGAACCGCCTCACCGCCCAGCAGTGCGTCGACCTGCTCAAAGAAGAGACCGGCGACGAGATCAAACCGGTCACGTTCCACTCCTACGTCAACCGCGGCCACGCCCCGAAGCCGGTGGAGAAGATCGGCAATACGCCCCTGTGGAAGCGCAGCGAAATCGTCGAATGGGCCCGCAACCGACCCGGCCGCGGCGCACGCACCGACCTACGCAAACCCCGCCGGCGCACCACGAGCACCGAAAGCCACTGACCCCGGGACGTGCCATCGCCCCTATTCACGGCACCCTCTTCGACTCAACAGTGCCCCACTCCGATCCGTTGGAGCACGGCACTGTCGCGCGACAGAACCCCGAATGCACACCGTCACGACCCCGCGAGGCACGAGCTACCCGACCGGAGTCGAGTGCACCGTCCACGCCACGAGCAGTTCGCCACCCTCGCCCGGGCGCTCCCACGTTCGACGTGTTCGGCGGCACGGCCCGCATCCTCGGTGCGATACAGCCCAAAGAGAGCGACCGCGGTATATGCCTCTCTCACCTCGAGTGCATTTGACCTGCCTGACCGAGCGGCCCTGCGACTTCGAGTGATCGGGTTCGCGGAACTCCGTGAACGACGCACCGACCGCGGGCCGGCACCCATCGACCACCGAGCCGGACTCACCGCGCATAACGCAATGCTTCCCACCCCCGCTGGGCGACCGGTGAAGTCACTGCTGTGATGATGGTGTGCTGTTCCGGCCGCCCCTGACCCCATTGTTGGCAGTCACGCCGGTTGCAACTCGCGGGCCATCTCGATTGCGTCAGCGACCGGCAGCGGTGGCACCGTGAAGCCTTCGGCATCGGCAGCGGCGACGAACACTCGCCAACGCCGGCTGACGGTGGACTTGTCGACGTGCAACCGTTGCGCAACCTGGGTCTGCTTCAGGTGCGGCTGCTCGATCAGCTCCGCGGCCACCTCCTTGACCGGTTCGGTGAGACTGCACTCGAGAAGAAATCGCTGCAACCCGGCTCGGGTCTGCGGATAGCCGTTGCGCGTTGCACCGTCCGCAGACTTGTCCACTGCCGTGGTCATGGCAACTCGAGTGTTGTGCGCGGATGGGGATGCGGGGGAGGCAACTTGATCATCACCGGATGCAACCGGCGCTGCATCGCCCGCATCGTATGCACGGGCCGTGGTTGCAACACCTACAGGTGTTGGAACCACGGCGAGTGTGTGGTTGTGCTCCGTTACATGTTCGACAGCGGTGCTCAGCTGCGAGGTGACATCGACGGGGCGGGGTTGCACCCAGTGTTGCGTGCTTGCGGCACTGCGATGGCGGGCACGCTCGTCGATGACAACCTGCAACATCATGGTGCACAAGTGGAACAGTGCCAGCCACAACAGCGGGAAGATCGCCGCGATGATCGCTGCGATCGCCGGCGGTTGCGGGATGAACCCGAGCACCTCTCCCGCTGCAACGCGGGCAAGGTTGCGGGCGGCCAGTTGATACGAGTGGTACGAGTTGCCTACCACGCTCAGGGCGACGGTGACGACGGCCAGGGTCATGCAGTAGCGCCGCGCCCAGATGTACCGGTTGGCGACGCGGAAAATCACGTAGCCGGCGGTTGCAGCGGCCTGTGCAACGTCGATGGCAACCGGCGCCATCCATGCACGCCCGGGATGCACGTTGATTTCGATGGCCAGTGCACGCAACGCATCGAAGGAGAGCGTGAACGCCAGCGCGGCCAGGAACAGGGCCATGGCTGCAACCACGGCAACACCGAGCATCTTCGAGCGCACCGGCGGCACATCGCCCTGCAACGGCGGTTCGGGCCGGGTGGGGTCATCGGACACGACTGAGGTCTCCTTCTGCGAAATGTTGCTGGCTGGATGCTGATTCGACTGCTCCCGCGGGGCCCCCACGCCCCCTCCCCTACCGCCCCGGGTGTGATCGCGGCGGTAGGGGACGACGCGCGCCGCACGATCCACGGGCGGATTCGGGTGTGCACCTGGTGATCAGTTGAAGACGTCGACGAACCACTTGCCGTCGAGCTGCTGGGTGGTGACGGTCTGGGTGATGCGCTGGACACCGTCGGGGCGCAGTTCGGACAGATCCACGAGGTAGACGTCCTCGGACAAGGCCTTGGTGCGCACGCAGTAGTTGGTGCCGACCGGGACGGCGTCGATGAACGGCTGCAGTTGCTCGGCGGGGACGACGGAGCTGTTCGGGGTGGCCAGCGCGCGGGCCGCGACCGCGTCGCGTCGGACGTAGTAGGCGTAGTTCCAGGCGGCGATCACCCCGGCGCCGCTGTTCTGGTCGCCGCGGTCTGCGCGGCATTCGTCGTCGAGGTCCGAGGCCGGCGCCGTGGGTGTCTCGGCGAGTTCGAGGATCGGTGTGTCCGCGCCGTCGACCTGCGTTGCGGCATCGGCGCTCTGGAAGTCGGAGCGGCCTACGGACCAGAGCACGCCTGCGATGGCAACCGCGGCCACACCCACCACCGCGATCGCCGCAACGATGCGTCGACGTCGCGGCGTGCGCCGTCCAGATGGGCTTCGTGGAGCAACGGCTGGTGCAACCACCGCAACGTCCACCGCATCGCCTGGTGCAACCGCATCATCAGTTGCGCCCGGCGACACGCTGGGTGCACCGCCGAGAAGATCGACGACAGCCGGATGCCGGGAGGTGTTCTTGCCGAGTCTCATGGGTGCACCCACATCCTTTCCGTCAGACATCCCATGGCGTAACTGTGTCAAGCCGCGGCCTGCGTAGGGGCTTGGGGCCATGCGATGTTCTCGTCATAGACCGTGCCGGTCTTCAAGCATCCGTGGAGGATCCCGACGAGCCGATTACCGAGTTGACGCAACGCGGCATGATGACCGACCTCGCGGGCCCGGAGAGCGTCGTAGTAGGCCCGAGCTCCGGGCGAGGCGTTCGTCGAGCAGAACGCCCACTGGTGACACGCATCGGCCAGGTGCTTGTTGCGGGCGTAGCGAGCCAGCACCGTCTTCTTCTTGCCCGATGCTCGGGTAATCGGGGAAGTTCCGGCGTAGTTCTTGCGGGCCTTGGCATTACGGTATCGAAGTGGGTCGTCACCGAACTCAGCGAGCACCCGGGCGCCCAGCACGTTCCCGAGACCGGGACAGCTGCGGACGATCTCAGCGGCCGGGTGCTGACGAAAACTGCGCCTCACCGCCTGTTCCATCTCCTCGATCTGCCCGGCCAGGTGCGCGAGCGTGCGGGCCTGCCCGGCGACAACGATCGCGTAGGCCGCCTCGATCGGAGCCGGTTGCCGTAGCGACGGTGCGCGCAGGGCATCCCGGATGCGAGTGGCTTTGGCCGTGCGGTCCCCACGGCGATGTGCTCGCGCGAGTTCCGCGGTGATCTGCGCGGTGGTCAATCGTGCTGCGCGGTGCGGATCGGGGGCCTTCTGCAGCAGAGCCAAGGTGTCCGGGCCGGTGAGCTCGTCGAACGCGGTCAACGCTGCCGGGAAGTACTCGCGTAGTGCCGATCGCATCCGCTGCAGGTGCCGGGTCCGGTCCCAGATCATGCTCTGGTGGGCACGGGTGAGCAGTTTCAATGCTTCGACCTGCGTGGAATCTCCCGCGACCTGGCGGTGATGGTCGCGGTCCAACCGGATGATCTCGGCAAGGACGTGGGCATCGCCGGCATCGGATTTGGCTCCGGACGTGCAGTGCCGTTCCCGGTACCGTGCCGCCGACATCGGATTGATCGCATACACCCGGTACCCACAAGCCAGTAGCGCCGACACCCACACTCCGCGATCGGTTTCGATCCCGATGATGACCGCACCGGCAGCGGGGCCGTCGGTGTCGGTGTCGGTGTCGGTGTCGAGACACTCGGCCACCACCTCGTGCAGACGGGCAAGTCCGTCGACGCCCTCTGGTAGCCGCATCCGCGCAAGACGATGCCCGGTGTCGTCTTCGACCTCGATGTCGTGATGCCCTTCCGCCCAGTCGTCACCGATGAACAACATGGAGTGAACCTCCAAACAGACTGCTATTGAACATCTTTTCGTTCGGCAGCGGAGGAAAGCAGTCGGCAACCTAATGGCTCGAGTACTCACCGATACGCAATGCCGGGGTACGTCATCCCATCAGCGATCACCACTTTCCTGACGACCGGTGGGTACACGATCTGACTTCAGGCATAGGTCCGGTTGGACCGTGTCGGGTCAGAAGAGTGTTGTCCCATCAGCCGCTACCTGTACCGAACCCTGCCACAGTCGTGACGTGGTCGGTAGCTCCCATTAGGTCAGGCGGAGGCCGGGGCGGCGGCGCCCTGGCCGATGGCGGTCGAGATCAGCTCGGCCGCGGTGCCGGCCGAGCCACCGAAGAACGTCTCGAGGGTGGTGTCGACGGCGGCGATCACCCCGTCGCCGCCGGGTTGCGCCGTCACCCAATCGCGGGCCTGCGAATCCACCTGAGGCGCAGTCTGCACCGCGTTCTGTGCGGCGTCAGCGGCCGCGGCACCGACCGGCCCGGAGGACTGCCACTGTTCGATCGTCGCCGTGGTCTGCGCGGTCAGCGCGTCCTGATGCACGTCCGGCAGCTCGACCTCGATGGGCTGGCCCTCGTCGTCGCCGGCACCGAAGGCGGTGCCG
>NZ_JBMBTE010000147.1:0-11054 GCF_048897285.1 Rhodococcus sp. O3 | reverse complement strand
ACATCCGACGTGCGCTCGGCGCTCGGTGCTTCGACCGTGCCGGCGAGTGCGTCGGTGACGGCGTCGAGCAGACCGCGGGCGTCGACCAGCACGTGGGAGCACACGAGCGAGACGACGGTGCCGCCGCCGGCGAGGGGAGCGGCCGTCAGGGCCCAGCCCGGGTGCCGCTCCGGGTCGACGTCGACCTCGGCCTGGGCGTCCGCCCACGCGAGGATGCCGTCGTCGGGGATCGGGGCGGTCGGGTAGTGCAGCGGCCGCGATTCGACACTCGGTTCGAATCGGGGGCGTGCGCCGGGCACGCGGGATCGCACGACCCGCCGGCCAAGCGGACCGCCGGCGAGCGCGTCGTGCAGGGAGATCAACAGCGGCAGGTCGACGGTGTCGTCGCTGCGCCACAGCCCCTGCATGACCACCGGCAGGCCGAATCCTCGGTGCCGGTGCAGGAAGATCTCGTCCACCACGCTGAGCCGGTTCACACCCTCGACCGTAGCGCCGACCGTTGACCGAAGAGATGAACTGAGGTTCAATTCTTGCGTGGCCTACCGCCGGACCGCTGCCGTCGAGCAGCGCCTCGAAGACCGTCGCGCCGCGATCGCAGCCGCCGCGGTCGCGTTGCTCTCCGAGCACGGCTACCGCGCGCTGTCCATCGCCGCCGTCGCCGAACGCGCCGGCGTCGCCACCGGCACCGTCTACCGTCACTACACCGACAAGTCCGAGCTGATGGTCCGGATCTTCCGCGACCTGTGCACCCGCGAGGTCGAGGCCGTGACCGCCGCGGCCTCCGCCGCCGGGTCCGGCACCGGGAAGGTCGCCGCGATCGTCGAGACCTTCGCGCAGCGGGCGCTGCGCAATCCCCGGCTCGCCTACACCCTGCTCGCCGAACCGGTCGACGCGGCGCTCGACGCGGAACGACTCGTGCTGCGCCGCGCGTTCGCGGCCGCGTTCGCCGACGCGATCGGGTACGGCATCGGCACCGGCGAGTTCCCCGAGCAGGACGCCGGCCTCGCCGCGGCCGCCCTCGTCGGTGCGGTCGGCGAGGTGCTCACCGACCCCCTGCACATCGGTGCCGCCGCGGCCGGCACCGTCCCCGACCTCACCGCATTCGCCCTCCGAGCATTGGGAGTTCCACGATGACCCCGACCTTCCCGCCCACCCACGAGGTGTTCAACCAGGTACCCGACCTCGTGCCCTACGACGCCGCCGACGACGCGTCGCTGCTCGAGGGACTGCGCCGTGAAGGCGCCGCCTGGGCCGAGGACGAGGTGCGCGCCCTCGGCGTCCTCGCCGGCGGCGCCCGCGCCCAGGACTGGGGCCGTCTCGCCAACGAGTACCCGCCCGTCCTGCACACCCACGACCGGTACGGCAACCGCATCGACGAGGTCGAGTTCCACCCGCACTGGCACGACCTGATGACCGTCGCCGTCGAACACGGACTGCACGGCGCGCCTTGGCGTGACCCGCGGCCGGGCGCCCACGTCGCCCGCGCCGCGAAGTTCTACACGTGGGGACAGGCCGACGCCGGGCACATGTGCCCGATCTCGATGACCTACGCGGCGATCCCCGCGCTGCGGCACAACCCCGAACTCGCCGAACGCTACGAACCGCTGCTCGCGGCACCCCACTACGACTTCGGCCTGCGCGAACCGAGTTCGAAGCGCGGGCTGATCGCGGGCATGTCCATGACGGAGAAGCAGGGCGGCTCCGACGTGCGCGCCAACACCACCACCGCGACACCGAACGCCGACAGCAGCCACACGATCATCGGACACAAGTGGTTCACCTCGGCTCCGATGTCGGATCTGTTCCTGACTCTCGCGCAGACCGAACACGGGCCGAGCTGTTTCCTGTTGCCGCGCGTGCTGCCCGACGGCACCCGCAACCGCATCCACATCCAGCGGCTCAAGGACAAGCTCGGCAACAAGTCCAACGCGTCCTCGGAGATCGAATACCAGGGTGCGACCGGCTGGCTCGTCGGACCCGAGGGGCGCGGTGTCGCGACCATCATCGAGATGGTCAACATGACCCGGCTCGACTGCGTCATCGGTTCGTCGATGGGAATACGGATGGCCGCGCTGCGCGCAGTGCACCATGCGCGCCACCGAAAAGCGTTCGGCGCGTTGCTGATCGACCAGCCGCTCATGCGGAACGTGCTCGCCGATCTCGTCGTCGAATCCGAGGCGGCGACGACGATGATGATGCGGCTGGCCGGCGCCACCGACCGTGCCTCGGGCGACCCGCAGGAGGCGGCGCTGCGGCGCATCGCACTCGCCGTCACCAAGTACTGGGTGTGCAAGCGGGCGCCGGCGCACGCCGCCGAGGCCCTCGAATGCCTCGGCGGCAACGGCTACGCGGAGGAGTCGGGCATGCCGCGGCTGTTCCGGGAGTCGCCGCTCATGTCGATCTGGGAGGGATCCGGCAATGTCGCCGCCCTCGATGCGCTGCGCGCCATGATCAAGCAACCCGACACCGTCGAGGCGTTCTTCACCGAGGTCCGGCTCGCCGAGGGCGCCGACCGCCGGCTCGACGACGCGATCTCCCGGGTCGGCAAGGAACTCGCCGACCTCGAGAACGTCGAATACCGGGCCCGGCGTGTCGTCGAACTCATGGCCCTGGTCCTGCAGGGTGCGCAACTGGTCCGCCACGGCCATCCCGCGGTGGCGGACGCGTTCTGCGCGAGCCGCCTCGACCACGACTGGGGCATCGCGCTGGGCACCCTGCCGACCGGTGTCGACACCGCTGGGATTCTGGCCAGGCTGTGACCCGGGGCATACTGGTAGGCATCGTCACCGGATCGAACGTGCGTGGAGCCCGTCATGATCAGATTCAGTAGATGGCGGGGGTGGGGGGAACGAGTCACGCTGGCCGTGACCGAGTACGACGCGCTGCGCGATGCCGAGCGGATCGTGCGGGACATCGTCATCGAGTCCGAAGCGGCCTGCAACCCGCAGCGCGGCGACGCGGAGATCCACGCCGTCAACCTCGCCCAGGGCATCCCGGTGCAGGTCAGCCCCCGACTGTCGGTGCTGCTGCGCTCGGCGTTGTGGGCGGCCCGGATGACCGGCGGCGTCGTCGATCCGCTGTCGGCCGACGACTCCGACCTCGACGAGGACTCCACGGCGCCGATCCACCCGCTCCCCACCTACCTCGACGTGCAACTCGACGGCGAGACCGTCCTCACCCCGTACGGAGTGAGCCTGGACATCAGCGAGACGGCGAAGGCCGACACCGTCGACCGGGCCGCCGCCGCGGTGGCCCGCGACCTCGAATGCGGAGTCCTGGTGCGGATGGGCGAGACGATGGCCACCGCCGGCAACTGCCCGGCCGGCGGCTGGCAGATCGACCTGCCCGGGGGCGGAACCGTCGAACTCCCGGCCGGTGCGGCCATGTCGACGCGCACGGCGGGGGACTCCGCGGAGTCTCTGTGGCGTGAGGTCACCGTCATCGCCGCGGACGCGGTGTGGGCGGACGCGGCCTGTGCGACCGCCCTGCGCCGCGGTCTCGGGGCGATGCGCTGGCTCGAGCAGTACGGGCTGCCGGCCCGCCTGTTCGACGAGAACGGCCACATCCACACCACCGCCACGTGGTCGAATCCCCGCGCCGCCTGACGGTCGTCGCCGCGAATGCACGGCTGCCGGTCAGAAGTACCGGATCAGACAGAATTCGTGCTCTTCGGGATCGGCCATGACGACCACCACCCCCTCGTCGTACTCGTGCCGTTCGCCGGTGGACCGGCCGCCGAGCGCGATCACCTGCGCTATCGCTTGATCGATGTCGTCGACGGCGACGTCGAGATGCAGACGCACCTTGCCGCTCTTGGGTTCGGGCACGGGTTGGAAGACCAGGCGCGGCTGCGGGTCGTCAGGGCGTCCGAGATAGACCCAACCGGGTTCGGACGGTCCCTGGGGGCGGCCCAGCAGGGCGCTCCAGAAGGCGGCCATCCCCTGCACATCGACGCAGTCGATCGTCACTCCGGCCCAGCGGTTCGCCATCGCGCCATTATCGTCCGGCATGCGAATTCGTCTACCGGTTCGGAATTCGCTCCTCCTGCAGCATGAGCGAATTCGCAGATGCCGCGGCCATTGTCAGCTCGTGCGCAGCCGCCGGTACTCGCGGATCAGCGCGTCCGTCGACGAATCACCGAGCGACGCAGGCTCTTCCGGCTCGGTCAGCGCCGGTTCCAGCGCCAGCGCCTGCGCCTTGCCGAGCTCCACACCCCACTGGTCGAACGAATCGATACCCCAGATCACGCCCTGCACGAACACCTCGTGCTCGTACAGCGCGATCAGCTGACCCAGTATCGAGGGGGTCAGCGACGGCGCCAGGACCGTCGTCGACGGGCGGTTGCCGGGCATCACCTTGTGCGGCACCAGCGCCTCGTCGGTGCCTTCGGCGCGGATCTGCTCGGCGGACTTGCCGAACGCGAGCACCGTCGACTGCGCGAAGAAGTTCGACATGAGCACGTCGTGCATCGAGCCGCGGCCGTCGATCGTCGGCAGGTCGTCGAGGGGGCGGGCGAAGCCGATGAAGTCCGCCGGGATCAGGTGCGTGCCCTGGTGCAGGAGCTGGTAGAACGCGTGCTGGCCGTTGGTGCCCGGCTCACCCCAGAAGATCTCCCCGGTCGGATAGTCCACCGTGGTGCCGTCCGAGCGCACCGACTTGCCGTTCGACTCCATCGTCAGCTGCTGCAGATACGCGGGGAACCGCACCAGATCGTTGCTGTAGGGCAGCACCGCGCGGGACTGCGCCCCGAGGAAGCTGGTGTACCAGACACCGAGCAGACCGAGCAGCACCGGCGCGTTCGATTCGAGCGGCGCCGTCGCGAAATGGGTGTCCATCGCATGGAACCCGGCGAGCAGTTCCGCGAACCGCTCCTTGCCGATCGCGGCCATCACCGACAAGCCGATCGCCGACCCCACCGAATACCGGCCGCCGACCCAGTCCCAGAACCCGAACATGTTCTCCGGGTCGATCCCGAACTCGACGACCCGCTCCTTGTGGGTGGACACCGCGACGAAGTGCTTCGCGACGGCGTCCTCGCCGAGCGCCGCGACCAGCCAGCGCCGCGCCGCGGTCGCGTTCGACAGGGTCTCGAGCGTCGAGAACGTCTTGGACGCAACGACGAACAGCGTCCGGGCCGGATCGAGACCCTGCAGGTTGTGGGTCAGATCCGCCGGATCGATGTTGGAGACGAACCGGGCCTCGACACCGGCGTCGACGTAGTGCCGCAACGCCCGATACACCATCACCGGGCCCAGATCGGAGCCGCCGATGCCGATGTTGACGACCGTGGTGATGCGTTCCCCGGTGGCGCCGCGCCATCGGCCGTCCCGGACCCGGTCGGTGAATTCACCCATCCTGTCGAGCACCGCGTGCACGTCGGCGACGACATCCTGGCCGTCGACGCTCAGCGTCACCTCGCGGGGAAGACGCAGCGCCGTGTGCAGCACCGCGCGGTCCTCCGAGGTGTTGATGTGCTCGCCGGCGAGCATCCGATCGCGGTGTGCTTCGACCCCGCACGTGCGGGCCAATTCGAGCAGTAACTCGCGGGTGCGGCCGGTGATCAGGTGTTTGCTGTAGTCGATGTACAGGTCGGCGGCGGTGAGCGTGAACGCCTCGGCGCGGTCCGGTTCCGCCGCGAACAACTCGCGCAGGTGCAGCGACTCGATCTCCGCACGATGCTCGGCGAGCTGTTGCCACGGGGCGGTTCGCGTCACGTTTTCCATGTCTCCAGAGACTAGTGCGGAACGGAAGTTACCGGTCGGTCGGAAACAGATGTGACATGCGGCGGCGCATGATGGGGACATGGACATCTCGGAGATGCTGCGAACCGTGCCCACCGATCTGTTCCTCGGCGGCGACTGGGTCGCTGCGGAGAACGGCGCGACCTTCCCCGTCCATGACCCGGCGACCGGGAAGGTCCTCACCGAGGTCGCCGACGCGAGTCCCGCCGACGCGGCCAGAGCGCTGGACGCGGCGGTCGCGGCCGGCCCGGAGTGGGCGGCGACCGCGCCCCGCGAACGCGGTGAGTTGCTGCGCGCGGCCTTCGCGGCGGTCACCGCCCGCGCCGAGGAGTTCACCTTGCTGATGAGCCTGGAGATGGGCAAGGCGCTGCCGGAGAGCCGCGCCGAAGCCCGCTACGGCGCCGAGTTCCTGCGCTGGTTCTCCGAGGAAGCGGTCCGCATCGCGGGCCGCTACACCCATTCGCCGGCCGGTACCGGGCGCATTCTCGTCACGAAGCAACCCGTCGGCCCGTGCCTGGCGATCACGCCGTGGAACTTCCCGCTCGCCATGGGCACCCGCAAGATCGGGCCGGCGCTGGCCGCAGGCTGCACGATGCTCGTCAAACCGGCGTCGGCGACCCCGCTGACGATGCTGCTGCTCGCCCGGGTGTTCGAGGAGGTGGGCCTGCCGAAGGGCGTGCTCTCGGTGCTGCCGACCTCCCGCGCGGGTGCGGTGACCGGCCCGCTGCTCGAGGATCCGCGACTGCGCAAGCTCACCTTCACCGGGTCGACGAGCGTCGGCCGCGCCCTGGCCGAGAAGGCAGGGCACGCGATGCTGCGCACGTCGATGGAACTGGGCGGCAACGCGCCGTTCCTGGTGTTCGACGACGCCGATCTCGACGCCGCGGTCGACGGCGCGCTCGCCGCGAAGTTGCGCAACGGCGGCGAGGCCTGCACGGCCGCGAACCGTATCCACGTCGCGAACTCCGTGCGTGAGGAGTTCGTCGCGAAACTCACCGAGAAGATGGCCGCCTACCGGCTCGGACCGGGCACCGACCCGGACACGACGCTCGGGCCGCTCATCGACGCCGCCCAGAAGGACACCGTCACCACCCTCGTCGACGATGCGGTCGCGAACGGTGCGCAGGTGCGGCTCGGTGGCAAGGCTCCGGACGGGCCGGGCTGGTTCTACCCGGCGACCGTCCTCGACGACGTCCCGACGTCCGCGCGGATCCTGCGGGAAGAGGTCTTCGGGCCGGTGGCGGCGGTGGCCGGATTCGACACCGAGGACGAAGCGATCGCCGCGGCCAACGCCACCGAATACGGGCTGGCCGCCTACATGTACACGCGCAGCCTCGACCGTGCGCTGCGGGTCTCCGAGGCGATCGAATCCGGCATGGTCGGCGTCAACCGCGGGGTGATCTCCGACGTGGCCGCGCCGTTCGGCGGGGTCAAGGCGTCGGGGATCGGACGGGAAGGCGGACATGAAGGCATCGAGGAGTACCTCGAAACCAAGTACATCGCCTTCGAGTAGGCCGGCGGCTACCGCCGGAAGGCCGTGCGGCTACCGGTCCAGGCGGCTGTGGCTACTACTGGCCGAGTCGGCCGCGGCCGAGGCGGAGCAGCAGCATCGCCAGGGTGTGACCCTCCTGGCCGAGATCGCTGAACCGCTCGAGCACCTTCATCTCACGGCTGTGGACGAGACGGGTGCCGCCGGAAGCCATGCGGGTGCGACCGATGATTCGCGAGACCTCGGTGCGGCGTTTGACCGCGGCGAGAATCTCGGCGTCGAGTCGGTCGATCTCCTTGCGAAGTTCGTCGATCTCCGCCTGGCTGGCGGGGACGTCGGCGGCAGAGTCGGATGTGGCAGCGTCGATGTTGGTGCTCATGTCATCTCCTCGCGTCAGAACTGGGATCGCTCCGGAACCGGTGGGCGTTACCGCCGGAGGTGGATCAGGACCGTGCGGTCAGGCGTCGGTGCTGGGACCGACACCGTAGTGCATCCTGTCCATCCGGTCGACAGCGGTCACATGACATGCAAACCAGTCTGCCATCCGTGGATTCCGGTCGCCAAGTAAGGGCGACCTGGCCGGAACGTCCGGATCGCCCGTCTACGCGATTGTCGGGGTCCGCCGGTAGTTTGGTACGACGATGAACACTCCCGTTGCCTTCGGCCACCCCGACTCCGATTCACCTCGGCGAGCGAGTGCGGATTCGTCCGACTCGCTGCTCGCGGGCCTGAATCCCCAGCAGCGGGAAGCGGTGACCCACGACGGTGGTCCACTGCTCATCGTCGCCGGCGCCGGCTCCGGCAAGACGGCGGTGCTCACCCGGCGGATCGCGTACCTGCTCGCCGAGCGCGGTGTCGCGGCCGGTCAGATCCTGGCGATCACGTTCACGAACAAGGCCGCGGCCGAGATGCGCGAACGCGTCGCGCAGCTGGTGGGGCCGCGCGCCAACAGCATGTGGGTCTCGACGTTCCACTCCAGCTGCGTGCGGATCCTGCGGGCCCAGTCGGCGCTGCTGCCCGGCATGAACTCGAACTTCACGATCTACGACGCCGACGACTCGCGCCGGTTGCTCACGATGATCGCCAAGGATCTCGATCTCGACACCAAGAAGTACTCGGCGCGCCTGCTCGCCACCCAGATCTCGAACCTGAAGAACGAGCTGATCGATCCGCAGGAGGCCGCCGCGGACGCGGACGGCGACCCCGCGGAGCTGCCGCGCATCGTCGCGACCGTGTACGCCCACTACCAGCAGCGGCTGCGGTCGGCGAACGCCTTCGACTTCGACGACCTCATCGGCGAGACGGTCGCACTGTTGCAGGCGCATCCGCAGGTCGCCGAGTACTACCGGCGCCGGTTCCGCCACGTGCTCGTCGACGAGTACCAGGACACCAACCACGCCCAGTACGTGCTGGTGCGCACGCTCGTCGGTGAGGCCGGGGACGGGAGTCCGGTGCCGCCGAGCGAACTGTGCGTCGTCGGCGACGCGGACCAGTCCATCTACGCCTTCCGCGGCGCGACGATCCGCAACATCGAGGAGTTCGAGCGCGACTACCCGGATGCCCGGACCATCCTGCTCGAGCAGAACTACCGGTCCACGCAGAACATCCTGTCGGCGGCCAACTCCGTCATCTCCCGCAACACCGGACGCCGCGAGAAGCGGCTGTGGACCGATTCCGGCGAGGGCGATCTCATCGTCGGCTATGTCGCCGACAACGAACACGACGAGGCGCAGTTCGTCGCCGCGGAGATCGATCGGCTCACCGCCGCCGGGGAGATCAAGTTCGCCGACGTCGCCGTCTTCTACCGCACCAACAACTCCTCCCGGGCACTCGAGGACGTCTTCATCCGCCACGGCGTGCCGTACAAGGTCGTCGGCGGGGTGCGCTTCTACGAGCGCAAGGAGGTCCGCGACCTGGTCGCGTACCTGAAGGTGCTTGCCAACCCGGACGACACGGTGAGTCTGCGCCGCATCCTCAACACCCCGCGCCGCGGCATCGGCGACCGCGCCGAGGCGTGCGTCGCGGTGCACGCCGAGCGGCTCGGGATCGGTTTCGGGCAGGCGCTGGCCGACGCCGCCGCCGGCAAGGTCGCGTTGTTGAACACGCGTTCCCAGAAGGCAATTGCCGCGTTCACCGAGATACTCGACGGGCTGCGCGCGATGCTCACCGAAACCGACTCGGACGGAAACGAACTCGTCGACCTCGGTGATCTGGTGGAGGCGATCCTCGAACGGACCGGCTACCGCGCGGAACTCGCCGCGAGCGACGACCCGCAGGACGGCGCCCGCCTCGACAACCTCAACGAGTTGGTCAGCGTGGCAAGGGAATTCAGCTCCGATGCGCGCAATGCCGCGGGCCTGGAGGACATCGAGCGGGACGAGGGCGATCCGGAACCGGGATCGCTGCCCGCCTTCCTCGAGAAGGTCTCGCTCGTCGCCGACGCGGACCAGATCCCGGAGAACGACGACGGCGTCGTGACGCTGATGACGCTGCACACCGCCAAGGGCCTGGAGTTCCCGGTCGTGTTCGTCACCGGCTGGGAGGACGGGCAGTTCCCGCACATGCGCGCGCTCGGCGACCCGGCCGAACTGGCCGAGGAACGTCGCCTGGCGTACGTGGGGATCACGCGGGCCCGACGCCGGCTCTACCTCAGCCGCGCGGTCCTGCGCTCGTCCTGGGGTCAGCCCGTGTCGAACCCGGAATCGCGTTTCCTGCAAGAGATTCCGCAGCACCTCATCGAATGGAAGCGGGAGGAGCCGGTTCGTTCGGCCGGTCACGCCATCGGATCCGGACGCTCACGCGGCTACGGCGGCGTCGGATCCGGATCCGGATCCGGTTTCGGCGGCGGGTCGGGCTTCGGCGGCGGCTCCGGATCGGGCGGCGGGTTCGGCAGCGCGCGCGCCCGCAACAACCAGCTGGTGCTCGCGGTGGGGGACCGGGTCAGTCACGACAAGTACGGGCTCGGGACGGTGCTCGAGACGAAGGGGTCGGGACCGACCGCGACGGTCGTCATCGACTTCGGAAGTGCCGGCAAGGTGCGGCTGATGCTCGTCGGCGGCGTGCCGATGGTCAAGCTCTAGGGGAGAGATAGCGCCGGGGCTCCGGTAACGGGGTTCCGGCGCCGCGCGGGGTCCGCCGACCGTCGCCGGTGAGCTGGTTCAGTCCTGCTCGATGCCGAGGCTGATACCGCGGGTCGCGAGCCACGGAACCGGGTCGATCTTGTCGGTGCCGTTCAGATGCACCTCGAAGTGCAGGTGCGGGCCGGTCGAGAAGCCGCGGTTGCCCATCGTCGCGATCTGGTCGCCCGCCATGACCTGCTGGCCCACGCTCACCAGGGTCTGGTCGACGTGTCCGTAGACGGTGACGGTGCCGTCGGCGTGCTGCAGGCGGACCCACAGGCCGAAGCCGGAAGCGGGACCGGAATCGATGACGACGCCGTCGGCGACCGCGAGGATCGGGGTGCCGATCGGGCCGGCGATGTCCACGCCTGCGTGCAGGGTGCCCCAGCGGGCACCGAAGTTCGAGGTGAACGTGCCGATGGCGGGGAGGACGAACAGCGGGCGACGGGCGGCGGCCTCGCGGGCGGCGCGCTCCTCGCTGAACCGCTGGCCCTTCGCGAGCAGGTTCGAGAACTGGGAGAGATCGTTCGGGTCCGCGATGTTGAGGACCTGCGGCGCCTGCGACGGAGCAGCGCCGTCCGAGGCGGTCGCGGCGAACTGGGAAGCCTGGGGTACCGCGGTGGCGGTGATGACGTTCGAATCGGACTCGTTCGCAGCGAGTGCGACCTCGGAGTGCTCGGACCCCTGAGAGGGTCCGTTCGTTGC
>NZ_JBMBTE010000146.1:0-11186 GCF_048897285.1 Rhodococcus sp. O3 | reverse complement strand
CCTGGCCGCCACAAAGGCACACCGGCGCGGAGCGCCGGCTCGGCGTAGGCGGTGGCGAGCGAGTCGACCGTGTCGTGGGCGTTGAGTCCGCTCGGGTTCGGCACCACCCACAGCGGGACACCGCCGATCGTCTCGTCCTGCCGGCCTGCCACCGCCTTACGTCGTCCGAAAGCGGTGCGGTAGGCGGTGATTCCGGCGACCGCGACCACCCGTGGCGTGAATTCGGCGACCACGGCGGCGAGCCGTTCGGCACCCGCGCGCAGTTCTGCGGTGGTCAGTTCGTCGGCGCGTGCGGTCGCGCGCGGGACCAGGTTGGTGATCCCGACACCGCGGTCGAGGAGATGCTGCCGGTCGTCCGGGCTCATACCCGCGCCGGGATCGATCGGGCGCGTGATGATCCCGGCGCGCAGCAGCGCGGGATAGAAACGGTTTCCGGGGCGCGCGAAGTGCGCGCCGGTCGCCGCCGTCCACAGACCCGGATTGATCCCGACGAACAGCAACCGGCATCCGGGCCCGATCAGATCGGGGACGACGGCGTCGCGAAACGACTCGAGTTCTGCGCGTGTGAATCCCACACGCCCACCGTAGGGGAGCTCAGGAAGCCGGAATCCATGCCCCGTGCAGACCCGCGGGCACCCGGATCGGCAGCCGCACCCGCGTGAGCGGACCCGACGCGGGATCCTCGGCGGGGAAGATGAGGAACCAGCTGGTCAGGTCGTTGCGATCGGTGGCGATGGTGCCCCAGTATCCGGGTCCGCCGTTGCTGCTCGGCAGGTAGGCCGGTTCGCCCGGCGCCAGCGATCCGCCGAGCCACACGGTCTCGGTGCCCGCGGCGACGTCGAACCAGAACAGTGCGTCCGCATCACCCGCCGGCAGCTCTGTCTCGCCGGATTCACCGACCGTGGCGACGACTCGATGAGTCTCGGTGAGCCGGCGGTCGTCCACGCGGGGGAATTCGATGTTGCGTTCGTGCAGCGTCGTCCGGGTGATCCCGTTGCGTCCGATCACCGCGCGGCGCAGGGCGCTCGGGTTGGGATCTTCGGAGTCGACGAGCCCACCCGGGTACTGCCATTCGACGTAGTCGACGGCAACCGAGCCGTCGGGTAGGTCGAAGGCGTTGGCGGTGTGCCACACCCAGAACGCGTCGGTCGTGTGCCACTGAATTGCGCTGCCGTCGCGAGGAATCAGCGCGATCCGCACACCCAGTTCGGGCTGCCAATCCAGCGGCGACCCTCCCGTGAAGATCCGGCCCAGCTCGAACACGAACGGCGCCAGGATCAGGACGACGTACCGCTCGGTGAGAGCCATGTCGTGGATCATCAACGGCCGATCGGCACCGTCGACGGGTGTCGGGCCGCGGGTCACCGTGCCGTCGGCGGCGATCACCGACCAGGTCAGGTACGGCGCGTCCAGCACGTAGCAGAACGACACCATCTCGCCGGTACGCGGATCGACCTTGGGGTGCGCGGTGAGCCCGACCGGGAGGGCGCCGTCGAAGGTTTCGCGCCCGAGCGTCTCGAGGTCGGAGCCCAGCGCGTAGGGGGAAGCGGCCTCCGCCAGCGCGAGCAACCGGCCGCCGTGCCGGATCACGTTGATGTCCGGGAGTTCCCGGATCGTGTTCGCCAGGTCGGGACCGACCTCCTCGACGGGCGGAAAGTAGGGATCGGTCAGTCCCGACCACAAGGCGCGGCCGGCCTTCTCCTCGGCGAGCACATTGGGTGTCCGGACGAACCGGTTCGTGTATCGCGCTGTGCCGTCGGTCAATTCGACGCGGTGCACCATGCCGTCGCCGTCGATGGGGTAGACGTAGCTGCCGATCGGGTCGAAGCGTGGATTGGGCCCGTTGCGCAGATAACTGCCGTGCAGATCGTCGGGGAGTTCGCCGACGATCTCGAGGCCGCGGACGTCGACCTCCTCGCGTTGGGGAGCGAACAGTCCGCTCAGATGCGGGTGGTGAGCCATGTCGATCGGTGCCGGACGGGCCACGGACGTGATCGTAGTCGCCGGGAAGCGTGGGCGAGGGCGAACCGGCTCGACATTTATCGACACGATGTCGATATGATGTGCCGCGGCGGCCTCGGAAGGTCTGCCCGAACGGAATAAGGAGCATCAATGTTCATCGTCACCAACCGCATCCCGGTCCCGGCCGAGACCGCCGAAGCGTTCGAGAAGGTCTTCGTCGAGAGCATGAACACCACGCTCGCCGGCGTCCCGGGTCTGCACCGGACGACGCTGCAGCGTCCCGTCGGCGACGACGCCCCCTACGTCTCGACGATGGAGTTCGACACCCGCGAGGACTTCCTCGCCTGGCTGAAGTCGGACTCGTTCCGCGCCTCCCATTCCGACCCGAATGCGCCCGGCATGCAGGCCCCGAGCGCGATCGAGCAGCACGAGCTCATCGCGGACGTGCGGAACTAAGGGCGTATCTCCCAATCCCCGTTGAGGAGGATCGGGAGACACGCCCTGGGCTCAGCGCCCGTATCGGTCCGACCAGATGCGGGCGTCCTCGGGCAGGGTGCCCGCCGCGTGCGCGGCGCGGCACCAGCCCTGAGCCATACGCAGGAAGTTCATCGGGTTGTAGGCGTCCTCCTCGTAGCACCACAACCCGTCGCCGCCGTAGTGCAGGATCGTGATGTTCGCGGCCGCATGGTGCGAGCCGTCGCCCGGGTCCTCCATCGGGTTGTCGATCTCGGCGATCACCCACCCGCGGTCGGCGTCGATCACCGACCAGTTCGCGGGAAACGCGGTCATCCGGTTGCCGGGGAACGCACCCATCGTGCGGATCACCCACTCGCGGATCGCAGCGCGGCCCTCGAAACGGCCGTACGCGTGCTCGTAGTAGCGGGCGTCCTCGGTGAAACGGTCCGCGAACAGACCCCAGTCGCCGGTCCGCCGCGCATCCGCGGACGCCTGCTGATACAGCGCGAACGCATCCTCGAGTTCACTGTGACTCCACCCCATGCCGTGTGCCTCACCCCCGTGTTGTGACTCCACCCGTCCCACGCCCTCGCTATACCCCGTGCGGGTGCCGTCCACTGCGCCGGTGGCCCGGCGTGGTCCGGCTCACTATCGCACGCCGATGCCCGCTCGCGGCGGGTCGTCCCACGCGGAGGGAGTGTGTGCGTGCGCCGCTGCGCTCCGGCGATCCGCTAGGGTAATTCCGACGTGCAGGATCGAGAGCGGTGCGGAGACAACCCGCACGCGATTGGGGAAGGTGTGCAGCGCCGGAACGTGGTCGGAACCTCTGCCGAAAATTCGGCCGGTGACGAGGTCGCCCTGCCGCCGTACACGGACCTGTTGTGGCCCACTCTGCAGGCGGTCATCGCCCTCGGCGGGTCCGGCGTCATCGAGGACATCGACCGCGAAGTGATCGACCGTGCCGGCCTGCCCGACGCGGTGCGCACCGTGCTCCACGGCGACGGTCCCGGCACCGAGATCGAATACCGGGTGGCGTGGGCACGCACCTATCTCAAGGGCATGGGCCTGCTTTCGAACACCCGCCGCGGTGTCTGGAGCGTGACCGACCGGGGACGGGCGGTGCGCGAATCCGAGATCAAGCCCATGCAGGTGGCGTACACCGCGGAGAAGCGCCGCAAGCGGCTGGTCCGCAACGCGTCGTCGGGCGCTCAGGTCGTTCCGCTCGTGGCGGCACCCGAGGATCCCGAACTCTGGCGCGAACCGGTGCTGGCCGCGATCGCCGAACTGCCTGCCGACGGCTTCGCCCGGATGGTCACCTCGGTGCTGCGCGCCGCCGGATTCACGACCCTGACGATCCCCGCGCCCGGTTCCGTGCCGGACAGCGAACCCGACGACGCGGACGCCGCCGTCGAGGGCACCGGTGTGCTGCGGGTCTCGCTGCTCAGCTTCTCCGTCTTCTTCCGGTTCGTGCGCGGCCCCGAGC
Source organism: Rhodococcus sp. O3 (assembly GCF_048897285.1). NCBI lineage: Bacteria > Bacillati > Actinomycetota > Actinomycetes > Mycobacteriales > Nocardiaceae > Rhodococcus > Rhodococcus sp. O3. Next base: position 7,285 of record NZ_JBMBTE010000146.1, on the reverse strand, counting down.
GGGCCGGCGCCGACGTCGTCCGCGAGTTCCGTGCCGCAATGGTGGGTCGCGGCGACAAGGGTCTGCTCGTCACCACCGGTTCGTTCACCGACGACGCCCGCGCGGAGGCGCACCGGCACGGCGCACCGCCGATCGACCTGATCGACGGCGACGGCCTGTGCGACCTGCTCAAGGAACACGGGCTCGGCGTGCGCACCACGGTGCGGACGGTCGAGGACGTCGCGCTGGTGCCGGCCTACTTCGCGGATCTCGCCGGTCGATAGGTCGCCGGTCGATCGCTCGCCGGACACCCCGGTTTCGCGTGTTACCCCTGTGGCGGGTGGGGATGTGATGCAATACCCGATGGTGCCCACCCCGGACCTCGGGGACGGTGATCTTCTCGACCGAACCGGCTGAAGCGAGGTGCGATGAGTATTTCCCGGCGGGAACTGTTGCGATACGCGGCGATCGGCTCGGGAGCGGTGTGGCTGTCCGCCGTGGCCGCGCCCGGCGTCGCGCAGGGCCGGGAGGTCCTGGGCACGATCGTCGACTATTCGGCGGATGTCCCGTCCCCGCAGTCGATCCGCGCGGCCGGGCACATCGGGGCGATCCGGTACGTCTCGGACCGGCGGCCCGGAGCGGAATGGATGCTCGCCAAGCCCCTGACCGAGGCCGAGGCGACGGACCTGACCGGGAGCGGCCTCGAGGTCGTGTCCTGCTATCAGTTCGGCAAGGCGGACACCGCCGATTGGCGAGGGGGCTTCGACGCCGGCGTCGAGCACGCGACCCGCGGCCTCGAACTGCACCGCGCGGCCGGTGGTCCCGACGATCGTCCGATCTACGCGTCGATCGACGACAATCCGACGCCGCTCGAATTCGCCACCCTGATCGCGCCCTATCTGCTGGGCTGGCAGTCCGTGGTCGGCCGCGAGAACACCGGGGTCTACGCGAACTCGCCGACGATCGACCTCGCCGTCGTCGCGCAGCTCGGTTCGTTCTACTGGCAGCACGATTGGGGCACCCCCAAGGGGTACGTGCATCCGCTGGCGAACCTGCATCAGATTCCGGGGCAGAAGTCGATCGACGGTATCGGCATCGACGTCAACCACGTGCTCACCGAGGACTACGGACAGTGGTCCCTCAGCGCGGTTTAGAAGCGCGGGCCAGAAGCGCGGGTTAGCACTGCCGGGCCGGTTGGAGGCTGCGGGCATCAACTCTGGCAGTGCTGCGCCGGATCGTCCTCGGCGGCGGTGACCACGAGCGTGGGTTGTTCGGCGTCGGGTGCGTCGTGGTTGCCGCGCCACGACAGCAGGGACCACCGGGACAGCCCGGACAGCGCGGATCCGAGGCTGCCGAACGACAGCGACGACAGGGCCGACCCCGCGGAGCCGACGGATCCGATGGACAGGATCGAGCCGACACTGCCGATCGACAGGATCGAGTAGGCGGAGCCGATCGAGAGGATCGAGCCCTCCGACCGGATCGACAGGATCGAGCGGTGCGACGCGATCGAGCGGATCGACCGGGTCCGGTCGCTCCTGCACTGCTTTCCGGCACGGGTCGGGAATTCGGCCATGCCCCGGTCTACCACGTGCCGACGGTCGTACGGACGGATACGCGAAACGACGAGACCGCCGGGGCGAGTGCCCCGGCGGTCTCGAACGACACGGTGTTGCGCGTCAGCGCACCGTCACCAGGCCGATGGTCGGCAGGAAGGAGCACGAGCGCGGCTCGGCGTCCGGCGTCTGGGTGGTGATACCGCCCGAGATCACCGCGACGACATTGCCCGAGCCGGTGTCGGCGATCGCGCTGAGCGTGGCCGGTCCGTCCGGGTTGATCTTCGCTTCACCCGTGAGCGGCTGGGAGCCGGTCCGGCCGTTGGAGACGTTGATCCAGCTCACGGTGAGCGGGCTCTCCTGCGTCGCGGCGAGCGGAGCGGTGCCCAGGGCGGTGAACACGAAACCGGTCTGGCCGGCGCCCGGTCCCGGAGGCGGCAGCTTCGACGGTCCGGCGACGGCCAGCGCGGTGCCGACCGAGTCTGCGGTGTCGCTGATGCAGCCCTCACCGAGGGTCGGGTACAGGAACTGGGTGATCACGACGCTGTTCGGGTCCGGGATGTCGGGCCCGCCGCCGCCGCTGCCGTCCAGGAACGTGATGACACGCTGCAGGGTGGACTTGATCGAGTCGGGCAGCTCGGAGTTCTCGAGCAGCTCCTTGGCCTGCGCGAGCAGGTCGTTCTTGCCGTCGTCCGCGATATCGGAGGGGCCCGCAGCGGCACCGACGATGGCCGGGGCGAGGGAGGCGAGCGCCTCGATCTCCTCGCGGTTCGCGACCTGGTTCGCGAGCAGGTTGGTGAGCGCCTCGATGGACAGGTCCGCAGGCACCTCGAAGGGCAGGGCACTCGTGAGCTGCGCCAGATCGGGAATGACCGGGGCCGGTGGAAGCGGTTGCGCGACCGCGTGCGTGGGCACGATCAGTCCCGCAGTGGCGGCGAGTGCGCACGTGATGAGCGCCCGTCGCATTCCTCGAGTACGAAGCACTGTTCCCCATCCTTGTCGTTGAAGCCCCCGGCGGTCCGTGAGGGCCGCGGAGCTGACGGCTCGAGGAGACACTCTATGTAGGCCCCCCGTTCGGTACAAGCCGTGGCGCTTGATTTGCGCCGAAGCCAGGACCTGCCGGGAGTGTAGCTACCGTGTCTTCCGAATGGTGGTATCCGGTAGACCGTAACCCCTAGCGGGTGTTGCTGCTGGGGTTGGAGATAAAACTGTTACTCCTGGGACCAGCGTTTTCCGGGCGATACCCGCGAGCCGATACTGTGTATCTCCGGTCCTCGGGCGAGCCGGGGTCCCTCGGATGCGCCGGGATATCTCGGATGCGCCCGGGCCGACGACCACGGGAGGCTGCACCCCAGTGCCACGATCCGCCCGCCTCCAGCGCAGTCACGAATCGCAGCGTCTGTGGTGGTGCGCGGCGCTGCTGCTCGTGTCCGTCGTGGCCCGGCTGCTGTGGGCCTTCCTCACCCCCAACGGTCTGAATCTCGTCGACCTGCACGTCTACGTCGAGGGCGCGGCGAGCCTGCTGCAGGGCGATCTCTACGACTTCACGTACTCGCGGGACACCCCCGACTTCCCGCTGCCGTTCACCTACCCGCCGTTCGCGGCGCTGGTGTTCTTCCCGCTGCACTACCTGCCGTTCGGTTTCGTGGGCCTCGTATGGCAGCTGCTCACCGTCGCCGCGCTGTTCGGCATCGTGCGCATCGCGCTCGAGCTGCTCGTCGGCGCCGACGCCCGCAACACCCGGTGGACAGCGGTCGCGCTGGTGTGGACCGCGATCGGGGTGTGGACCGAACCGGTCCGGATGACCCTCGACTACGGGCAGGTCAACGTCTTCCTGGTGCTGGGCATCATGATCGCCGCCCGCAGCAGCCGCTGGTGGATCTCCGGCGGGCTCGTCGGGCTCCTGGCCGGCATCAAGCTGACCCCGGCGATCGCGGGGCTGTATCTCCTCGCGCGGCGGCGCTGGTCCGCTGCCGTGTTTTCCGCCGTCGTGTTCTTCGGGACCGTCGCGGTGAGCGTGCTGGTCCTCGGCGAACAGGGCCGGAAGTACTTCACGACGTTCTTCGGCGACGCCGACCGCGTCGGTCCGGTCGGATCGGTGTGGAACCAGTCGCTGCGCGGCGCGCTCAGCCGCATCGTCGGTCACGACGTCGGTACCGGAGCGCTGTGGCTGATCGCGGTCGCGGTCTCGGCGGCCCTCGCCTACGCCGCCTGGCGGGCCCTGGGCCCCGACGACCGCCTGGGCACGCTCGTCGTCGTCGAGCTGTTCGGGCTGCTCGTCTCGCCGATCTCGTGGGCCCACCACTGGGTGTGGGTCGTGCCGATGCTCGTGTGGCTCGTGTACGGCCCGCTCGCCGGGCGCCGCGGAACCCGCGTGATCGCGGCGTGCTGGGCGGTCACGACCCTCGTCGGCGTGCCGTGGCTGCTCGGCTGGGCCCAGGACTCCATCTGGGACATCTCGCGGCCCGCGGTCCTGTCGTGGCTCGGCGCCGCGAACGTGATCGGCGCGCTCGCGGTCTACGTGTGGATCGTCCACGCGGGACGGACGCAGCCGCCCACGGATCCGGTCATTGCCCGGCCAGGGAGTCGATCCGGTGGGCGAGAGCCGGATCCGACGCCGTGATCCCGCCCGCGGAGTGGGTCGAGAGCGTGTACGTCACCTTGCGCCACCGGATATCCATGTCGGGATGGTGATTCATCTCCTCGGCGGCCTCGGCCACGCGGGTGACCAGGGCGATCGCGTCCGGAAAGGTTGCAGATTCGATGGTCCTCACCAGAGAATTCCCCTCCCTGGACCAGCCCGGAAGTTCGGCGAGGGCGGCGTCGATCTCGGTGTCGGAGAGAAGCTCGGCCATGACTCATTCTGGGACGACGCAGCACAGGACCGCAACGACAGGAGCAGCAGATGACCGACGGCCCGGGTGAAGTGGTGGCGGCCGCGCTGTTCCGCAACGGGCGGCTGCTGCTCGCGCAGCGCACCGCACCCGCCGAACTCGCGGGACTGTGGGAGCTTCCCGGCGGCAAGGTCGAACCCGGCGAGACCGTCGAGGACGCGCTGCGCCGCGAACTGCGGGAAGAGCTCGGCGTCGACGTGTCCGGGGGCGAACGCATCGGAGCGGCGGTACCCCTGACGGACGGCCGGATGCTGTGCGCCTACCGCGTCGAACTGATCGACGGTGTTCCCGCCCCGCTCGAACACTCCGCGCTGCGGTGGGTCGATGCGGCGGAGCTGGCGACGGTCCCGCTGGTGCCGAACGACCGGGAGTGGCTGCCGGACCTGCAGGAGCACCTGCTGCGGAGGCCGTAGAACCCGCATCGCGGAACCCGCGCCACGCTCAGGCGGCGCGCGCTTTTTCGAGCCGCTTCTTGAGTTCCTTCTTGCTGAGGTCCTCGTTCTCGAGCTTCTTCATCCGCATGATCACGACCGGGCACTTGAGGCAGCGGGTCTTCTTGCGGCAGCACTTCTTCTTCGGGGTGAGACTCGCGATCTTGTGCACTTTGACCTTGCCCATTCGCGTTCCCCATCCTGCCTTCCACGGACGTGCTCGCGGTCACCCGACCGTGGAAGGCAGGTTAGCATTCCCTTACCGAGTTGTGGGAGAGCCGTGTACCGGGAAATTTCCGCGCACGACGCACCGCGGATCCGTAGATTCCTTGACGTCGCGCAGGCGGCGCAGCGTGTCGGGCGTGAACGCGACCTCGGCGCCGTCGTGGTGACCGAGCATCGACAGGGTCAGCGGGCCGGCGTGCCACGGCTCCAGGATGTCGAGGGCCGCGTCGATCGCCGCCTGCGCCGGCTCGATCGCCTCCGGGACCGGCGCCATCGCCAGCATCATCGCCATGTACTCGGCATCGACCCGTCCGCACGCCGCCGGTCGCGCGGGATCGTCCCGGAAGGAGCCACCGAGATGCCGGACCTGGGCCTGCACCAGCCCGCACGCGGGGTCGGACACCCGGTCGAGCAGCGCGGTGAGCACCTCGTCGTCCAGCGAGACCAGCGACCCGGATCCGGTCAGCGCGGGCGACGGATCGACCGGTTCCTCGCACACATCGCCGATCGTGCTCGGCCGCAGTGGACCGATCGTGCTGCGCAGCACCGTCCCGACCCCGGCGATCGGGCGCAGCAGCGCCTCCAGGGTCGCGGCGCCCCCCAGCAGCACCGCGTCCACCGCGCAGAACGACCTCCCGCGGATCTCCTCGGGCAGCTCCGGGATCGGCGGGAAGTGCAGCACCGACGCGAACAGCGTCAGCTCCCGCGGCGCCACCGTCGTGACCTCAGCGAACGCCCGCCAGACGCGCGGGGCGTCCTCGACCGGGAACAGCAGGCGCCCACCGGCCATTTCCGGTGCCGGCACCAGCGCGATCTCCACGGCCGTGACGATTCCGAACTCTCCTCCGCCGCCGCGCAACGCCCACATCAGCGATGCGTCGGTGGAATCGTCCACCCAGCGGTGTGTTCCGGTCGCGTCGACCAGTTCCACCGCCCGGAGCGACGCGGCCCCGGTGCCGTGGGCGCGACCGAACCAGGACAGGCCACCGCTGAGGCAGAACCCCACGACCGTGACGTCGGGACTCGAACCGAGCATCCCGGTGAGGCCGGTGCCGTCGAGCGCGGACTGCAACTGCCCCCACTTGACGGCCGCCCCGACCCGGGCGACCCGGGCGTCGGCGTCGATCCAGATGTCGTCCAGGGCGGAGGTGCGGATCAGCAGCGCCCCGTCGAGCGCGGTCGTGGCGCCGTGCCCGCCGGGCTGCGCGGTCACCGGCAGCCGGTGCTCGATCGCGAAGCGCACGGCGTGCACCACGTCGGCCGCGGTCCGGGCGTGCAGCACCGCGCACGGACGCTGCGGAACCGCCAGGTTCCAGGCCTGCGCGGCGTGCGGGAACTCGTCGTCGGTGGGCAGGATCAGCGCGCCGTCGATGCGGCCGGCGAGGTCGGGGAACGGGATCTGCGGGACGGTCGTCGATGTTGTCGTCATGCGGAGAAGCGTGTCCGCGTCCGGCCGGCGGAAGAATCCCCGACGTGCGGGGAATCGCGACCCCCAGAATTCTGGGGTGTACCAAGATCGGGTAGGTCCTGCACACTTTTCGAGGTGAGAACGTTCCGCGCCGAGGCGGCCCGCGCCGGCATCGAATCCCTGTCCCGCGCCGGACTTCCGTGGGACGCGTTCGGGATGGAAGCGCTCGACATCCTGGAAAGGGCGGTGCCGTTCGAAGGGGTGTGCCTGGCCACCATCGATCCGTCGACCACCCTGGTCACCAGCTCGATCAAGGTCGGGATCGAGGATCCGTGCGAGGAGCTCTTCGCGCACCACGAATACGTGGAGGACCGGGTGAGTCTGTTCACGGATCTCGCCCGCCGCGACGTGGGCGTGAGCATCCTGCACGACGAGACCGCGGGCGACCCGTACCGCAGCTCCCGGTTTCGCGACCTCATCGAACCCCATTTCGGATTCGGGCACGAGCTGCGTGCCGCGATGAAGGCCGGCCGCAGGACCTGGGGTGGGATGGCCGTCTACCGGGCCCACGAATCCAGCGGTTTCAGCCCGGCCGAAGCCGACTTCGTGCAGAGCGTGTCCGGGCTGCTGGCGCGCGGCGTCCGGGCCGGACTGATCGCCACCACCGCCGAGGCCAGGGCGGAGTGGGCGGAACCGCTGGACGGGCCCGCCGTGGTGGTCTTCGATGCCCACGGTGAAGTGGAGCTGGCCACACCCGGCGCCGAGCAGCGCGTCGAGGAACTCGGCGGCTCG
>NZ_JBMBTE010000145.1:0-11233 GCF_048897285.1 Rhodococcus sp. O3 | reverse complement strand
GGGCGAGCACGTGCGGATCGCCGCCGGCGAGCGCGTGCAGCAGCTCGTCGGTGCCGCCGACGCGGCGCGGGTCTCCCTCGGCGCGGAGCCGGTCGAGTTCGCGGAACACCACCGGCGTGGACAGTCCCTCCTTGGCGAGTGCGAGCACCCAGTGGAAGGTGTGCCGCGACAGTACGGGCACGAGGTGCTCGCCGCGTCCGGTGCCGATGGCGATGCCGCCGTGCAGGCAGAACGGCACGTCGCTGCCGAGTTCGGCGGCGAGTTCGTCGAGTTCGTCGCGCCCGAGCCCCAGGTTCCACAGCGCGTCGAGCGCCACGAGCGTGGCGGCGGCGTCGGCACTGCCACCGGCCATGCCGCCCGCGACGGGAATGCCCTTGTCGATCGTGATGGCGACCTCGGGCCGGCGGCCGGCACGCGCGGCGACGAGTTCGGCGGCCCGCCATGCCAGGTTGGTGGAGTCGGCGGGCACCTGCGCGGCGTCGGCGCCGCGCACCCGTACGCTCAGACCGTCGGCCGGCACCACCGAGACCTCGTCGCTCAGCGACAGGGCCATGAACACGGTGCGCAGCTCGTGATAGCCGTCCTCTCGCAGGTCACCGACCGCAAGATGCAGGTTGACCTTGGACGGGGCCCGCACCGTGACGGGCGACGGAACGACGGAAAGCACGAGAACAGAGCTTACCCGGACGGTGCCGGCCCCAAGCTCCGGCAGCCGTCGCCGATTAGGACCGAACTCGTCCGCGATTCGTGGGATCGTCGTCGCATGCGCGAAACCTCCGCCCGCCTGCTGCGGCTGCTGGCCTTGCTGCAGACCCGCCGGGACTGGTCCGGCGCCGAACTCGCCGACCGGTTGTCGATCACCACCCGGACGGTCCGGCGCGATGTGGACAAACTGCGCGACCTCGGGTATCCGGTGGACGCGACCGTCGGGGTCGGCGGCGGCTATCGGCTCGGTGCGGGCGCCGAGATGCCGCCGCTGCTGCTCGACGACGAGGAGGTCGTCGCCGTCGCGTTTGCGCTGCAGGCCGGGGCGAACGACTCGGTCACCGGGATCGGTGAGGCCGCGACCCGGGCCCTGGCCAAGCTGCGGCAGGTGATGCCGTCGCGGTTGCGGCACCGGCTCGAGGCGCTGGAGGTGGAAGTGGTGGATCGCCGACCGGCGGCGTCGGCGGTGGACGCGGCGCTGCTGAGCACGGTCGCCGCGGTGTGTCACGCCCACGAGCGGCTGCGCTTCGACTATCGCACGCACGACGGGGAATCCACGCGGCGCGAGGTCGAGCCGTACCGCCTGGTGCGGTCGCGATTGCGGTGGTATCTGGTGGCCTGGGACGTCGGCAGGGAGGACTGGCGCACGTTCCGTGTCGACCGGATGGAACCGAAGATCCCCACGGGTCCGCGGTTCACGCCCCGGGAACTGCCGCCGGGTGGCGCGGCCGAGTTCGTGGCGCGCGGGATCCGGCGCGGCGCAGCACAGGTGCAGGCCCGGGTGCTGCTGCACGCGACCTTCGACGCGATCGCCCCGAAGGTCGACGACGATTGGGGCAGTGTGGAACTCGTCGACGACAACAGTTGCGCGGTGGTGCTCGAAGGCCGGTCGCTCGAGTCGATCGCGGGCTGGCTGCACGCGTTCGACGTCGAGTTCACGGTGCTGGATCCGCCCGAACTGCGCGACGCGTGCCGCGCCCTGGCCGATCGACACACGCTGCTCGCCGCCCGGTACGCACGTGCCTGACGCGAAAGGCGGGACACCGCAACCGTTTGCAGCACGAAACCCCGGAACTCGTTGCGAGTTCCGGGGTTTCGTAGAGGTATCGGTATCAGCCGATGACGGTGACGCCGGTGGCCTGCGGGCCCTTCTGGCCCTGGCCGATCTCGAAGCTCACGCGCTGGTTCTCCTCGAGGGTGCGGAAGCCGCGGCCCTGGATCTCGGAGAAGTGCACGAAGACGTCAGCCGAACCGTCGGCCGGAGCGATGAAGCCGAAGCCCTTTTCGCCGTTGAACCACTTCACGGTACCTTCAGCCATGTTGTTTCCTAACTGCTGTGGGGTGGCGGTCGCCTCCCCGTCGTCGGACGGCTGAACACCGTCCGGGTCTGTCACTCGACGGCTGAAACGATTTCCGTGGTGGCTATCGCATCCGCTCGCAACCAGAAATGTGCGAGGGTTAACCACAAACACACTACCTAACGACCGTGGACAAGTAGATCACACACTTCGCGAGTCCGCAACTGTGGAGCGAATCGCCTTGGCAGCCAACGGCGCCGACGGTCACTCGACGGTTGCGAGCCGCACGAACGCTGCGGCATCGAGCTTTTCACCACGCATCGACGGGTCGATACCCGCCGCGACCAGGCGCCTTTCTGCTTCGGCCGGCGAACCCGCCCAACCGCTCAGCGCGGCGCGCAGCGTCTTACGACGTTGCGCGAACGCGGCATCCACGACCGCGAAGACCCGGCGGCGAAACTCCGCATCCATGGGCCACGGCGGTTCGGTGTAGCGATCGACGCGCACGAGACCGGATTCGACCTGCGGTACGGGCCAGAACACCGCGCGCCCGACCGCACCCGCGCGACGCACCTCCCCGAAGAAGCAGGCCTTCACGCTGGGCACGCCGTACACCTTGCTGCCCGGCTGCGCGGCGAGCCGATCGGCGACCTCGGACTGGACCATCACCAGCGCGGTGCGCAGCGAGGGGAACTCGGCGAACAGGTGCAGCAGCACCGGCACCGCGACGTTGTAGGGCAGGTTCGCGACGAGCGCGGTCGGGGTGACCGGCAGCTCGTCCGGCATCACCTTCATCGCGTCCCGCAGCACCACGTCGAGGTTTCCGGCCAGCTCGGGTGCTCGCTGCCCGACGGTTTCGGGCAGCCGCGCGGCGAGCTTCGGATCGATCTCGACCGCGACCACCCGGTCCACGACGTCGAGCAGGGCGAGGGTCAGCGATCCGAGACCGGGGCCGACCTCGAGCACCACGTCGTCGCGGCCCACGCCGGCGACCGACACGATGCGGCGCACGGTGTTGGCGTCGTGCACGAAGTTCTGGCCGAGTTGCTTGGTGGGGCGAACGCCGAACTCCTCGGCGAGCGTCCGGACCTCGGCAGGGCCGAGCAGTGCCGCCTGGCCGCGGGGAGAGTCGTCTGACACGTCCTGAACCTAGCGCACGCCCAGGCCGCCGGAGCACGACGGCCACGCACCCCAGCCCTGCGCCTGCTGGGTGAGGCCGGCGATCGCGATCTGCTCCTCGCGGGTCGCGAGGTCGGGGCGCGGGGCGTAACGGAGCCCGCCCTGCCGTTCCCACGTGCTCAGGTCGAACTGCACGCCGCCGTAGTAGCCGTTGCCGGTGTTGATCGCCCAGTTGCCGCCGGCCTCGCACTCGGCCAGCGCGTCCCAGATGTCGCCGTTCTCGACGGGCGGGACCTCGGTGCCCGGCTTGGCGCCGACCCGCACGATCGACGGCCGGGCCTCGGTGACGACGCTCGTGGCGGTGACATCGCGGCCGGTCTCGACCCCGTCGACGGTGCTGACGGCGAACGTCACTTCCTGCACCCCCGGGGTGCCCGGGTCATCGACGACGGTGCGGCTCATGTTCATCGTCTCGTCCTCGACGCGTCGGACGGGCGGCTCGAGCGGCAGCGTCTCGGTGACTTCGTGGACCCGCCTGCGGGTGACGTCGATTTCGAGACCGTCCGAGAGCGGGGTGTCGGCGGGCGGGTTCACATCGTCGCCCTGCTCGAGCGGGACGCCGTGTGCAGCGAGGAATTCACCGACCGTGGGGGCGGCGAGCCGGACCGGGACGGCGGCGGCACCGCCGTCGGCGAGCCGCACGTTGCGCGGGGTCACCACGTCCAGGTCGAGACCTTCTATCGGCAGCCGGTGCGAGCGCGACGCCGACACGTACACGTCCGAGGCCAGATCGAGCTGGGTGAGCGCTTCCTCGACCGTCAGCGCGGTGGTCCAGATGCTGCGCTCGGTGCCGTCGACGGTCAGCTGGACCTCGCGGGCCCGGCGCAGCACCACGGTGTCGCCGTCGGAGACGGACGCGTCGGCATCCGGTGCCACGACGTCGTGCTGCCCGATGCCGTATCCGGCATCGGACAGCACGCCGCGCACGTCGGTGCGCATGGTGTCGAGTGCGACGAGCTCGCCGTCGACGTTCACCGTGATCGTCCTGTGCCGCGCCACCGCGGTCGCTGCTCCGGCGATCAACGTCAGCAACAGGGCCCCTACCACCGCATACAGCAGCGTGGACCGGGAACTGTTGATCTTCGACAGCGCAGACACAAGTTCCAGTTCTTACCTCAGGCCGAGCTTGCTGGTGCATGCAGGCCAGGCACCCCAGCCCTGTGCCGCCTGCACCTTCTCGGCGACCGCGATCTGCTGCTCGCGGGTGGCCAGGTCTGCGCGCGGGGCGTACTGGGTGCCACCGAAACCGGCCCACGTCTGCTGGGTGAACTGCAGGCCGCCGTAGAAGCCGTTGCCTGTGTTGATGGCCCAGTTACCGGTCGCCTCGCACTGCGCGATCGCGTCCCAGGTGGAGGCGCGGCCGGAGGCGGGCACTGCGGGCTTCGGCTTGGTGCCCACGCGGACGGTCGTGGCGACGGGCTCGGTGATCACGGTCGACGCCTTCTCGGTGCGGCCGACCTCGACGCCGTTGACGGTGTGCACGTCGAAGGTGACGGAACGCTCACCCGGGACACCCGGGTTGTCGACGGCGGTCTCGCCCTCGGTCATGTTCGGGTCGTCGACGCGGTGCTCCGCCGGCGGGACGGGCAGGTTCTCGACGCGGGACTCGATGCGGTCGCGGGTGACGACGATGTTCAGGCCCTCGGTGAGCGGAGCGTCGGCGGCGGGCGTCACGGAGTCGCCCTGCTCGAGCTTCGTGCCGTTGGCGGCGAGGAACTCACCGACCGTGGGGGCGGCGATCCGGACCGGGACCGCAGGCGCGGCACCGTCGGTGAACTGGACGTTGCGCGGGTTCACGACGTTCAGGTCGATGCCTTCGAGCGGCAGGCGGTGCGACCGCGAGGCCGAGACGTGGACGTCGGAGGAGAGCTGGAACTGGGCCAGCGCCTCGTCGACGGTGAGTGCGGTGGTCCACACCGAGCGCTGCTCGCCGTCGACGGTCAGGTTGACCTCGCGAGCGCGGCGCAGGACGACGGTGTCGCCGTCGGAGACGGTCGCGTCGGCGGCCGGAGCGACGACGTCGTGCTCGCCGATTGCGTATCCGGCGTCGGCCAGGATGTCGCTCACGGTGGAGCTCATGGTGCCGAAGGCACGCTGCTCACCGTCGACGTCGAGGGTCAGTTCCTTGTGCTTGACGAGGGCGAAGATTCCGCCGGTGATGAGCGTCACGAAAAGGGCCGCGACGACCGTGTACAGCACGGGAGATTTGGCTCGATTGAGCTTGGCGAAAGGTGACACAACAATTCCAAACGGACGACAACTGTGATCACAGCACGGTAACGAACCGGCTTTGATACGGCAACTGCACCCGTCTGAACTGCGGATTCAATTGTAAATGCTTGGTGACAATTCGTGATTTTCGATCACTGCGCCGAGACCCGGAAAAGTGGTACGGACGTGCGATTCGCACCCCCAATTACGAGCATGTGATTTCGGACGAAACGCCGTTCGAAAGGATGGTCGAAAGGAGGCGGAAATTCACGGCCCGACCCGGCCGTTCACGCACGAGAACACGGCCGCGCCGTGTGCCTTTCCGGCGGTTCCAGCCGCCACAAAGGCACACGGGCGGCGTCAGCCGCCCGGCGACGACTACGCGCGCGCCATGAAGGGCACCTTCGGTGCGACGAAGCGGTCGAGGCTGAACGCCCCCGCCCCCACCGCGGCGAGCAGCAGCGACCCGAGGCCGAGTGCGCCGACGAGTTCCCACCCGCCGTCGTTGACGTAGATGCCGTTCCCCATGTGGACGAACAGGTACGCGCCGAGCATGTCCAGGAACAACAACACCCCGAACACGGGGACGAGCAGACCCAGGATCAGCGAGATACCGCCGAGGATCTCGACCCAGGTCGCGATGAACGCGGTAACCGGCGGCACGGGCACGCCCATGCCTTCGAACCCGGTCTTGGTGCCGGAGTAGCCGTTGACGGTGAGCTTCTGCAGCCCGTGCACCAGGAAGATGACACCGATGCCCAGTCGAGCCAGCAGGATCGCGATGTCGCGGAAGATTGCGCTGTTCATGGGGAACCTCTCATCGACGAAACGGAAGGTTCACGCGCACCGGTGATGCACGTCACACTCAATGTATCGCACCGCGGGAAAATGGTTGACTGCGCAACGATACGAGATACGCTCAGGTAGTTGAACAAGCAACGAACTGTGAGGAGCGAATCGTGAGCACCACCACCGACCGGGATCCCAACCGGTTCGAAGCCCAGCGCGAACGTCTCCGCACGCAGTACCTACTGCCCGCCGACCGGCGGCCCGCCTCCACCGCCCGCGGGCTCCACCACACCGCGCTGCTCAGCAGCGACGTGGAGACGACGATCCGCTTCTACCAGGACCTCCTCGGATTCCCGCTCACCGAATTGATCGAGAACCGCGACTATCCGGGCTCGACGCACTTCTTCTTCGACATCGGCAACGGGAACCTGCTGGCATTCTTCGACTTCCCCGGACTCGACGTCGGCCCCTACCGGGAGGTCCTGGGCGGCCTGCACCACATCGCGATCAGCGTCGCCCCCGACCACTGGGAACGGTTGCGGGCGGCACTCGCCGACGCCGGTGTCGGCACCGAGGAACACAGCGGGACGTCGCTGTACTTCCGCGACCCCGACGGCGCCCGTGTCGAACTCATCGCCGATCCGCTCGGCGAGATGTACGGGCACCACGTGCTCTGACGGTCAGGCCGGCCGCACGCCCTCGAACGCCTCGGCGAGCACCCGGCGCACCCCCACCCGCGTGATCTCCCGCGGATTCGGATACCGCCGCTCCGTCGCCAGGTGCGCGGCCTCGTCGAGATCGCCCTCGCGCATCCCGAGTTCGGCGAGCGTGGTCGGCCCACCCGCCGCGGCGACCAGATCGAACACGCCCGCGGGCGCGGACTCGGTGCCGAGCGCGTCCGCGATACGCGCCATCACGCCGGGCACCGCCTCCGCGTTGTACGCCATGACGTGCGGCAACATCACCGCGTGCGTCGCCGCGTGCGGGAGCTCGAACGAGCCGCCGAGCACGTGGCACAGCTTGTGGTGCAGCCCCATGCCGACGGCACCGAGGCACGTTCCCGCCAGCCACGCCGCGAGCAGCAACTCCGATCTGCCCCCGTGGTCGACGGCGTCGGCGCCGATCGCGGGCAGACCCCGGCCGATCGCCGCGATCGCCTGCAGCGCCAACGCATCGACGATCGGATTGGCCTGCTCGGCGTACATCGCCTCGACGGCATGCGCCATCGCGTTCAACGCGCTGTTCACGGCCATGGGGACCGGCATCGACAGCGTGAACTCGACGTCGTAGATCACCGTCTCCGGCAGGATCTCCGGCGAGGATCGCGTCGTCTTGACCCCGTCCGCGGTCTCCCCCAGCACCGGGGTCACCTCGGACCCCGCGTAGGTCGTCGGCACGATCACCTGGTCGATCCCGGTGCGCACGGCCAGCGCCTTCGCCAGACCGGTCGTCGAACCACCGCCGACCGCGACGACCGCGTCGACGTCGTGCTCCTCGACCAGCCGCAGCACCCGTTCCGTGAGGGCGACCGGGGTGTGCATGACGGCACCGTCGAACCGGGCGACCCGCAGGCCGCCCAGGATGTCCTCGACGAAATCCGCCTGTTTACGCACGTGATCGCCGCCGAGCAGCAACACCCGCGAGCGGCCGAGCTTCTCGACCTCGTCGGCCACGCGCGCGGCCGTTCCCGCGCCGAACACCACCCGGGCCGGCTGTGCCGTGTAGACGAAGTTGTACATGCCTCCGATTGTTGCGGTTCCGGCGCGCGCACCCGGGCGGTTCGGGATCAGATCGCCGGGAAGCCGTAGACCCGTTCGGCGTTGGCGGTGGTCGCGGCCGCCAGTTCGAGCGGATCCTCCCCGCGCACCTCGGCGAGCGCCCGCAGCGTGTACGGCAGGCAGTACGACTCGTTGGGGGCGCCCCGGAACGGATGCGGGGTCAGGAACGGCGCGTCCGTCTCCACCAGCACCTGCTCGCGCGGCACCAGCGGCGCCGCTTCGCGCAGCGCCTTCGCGTTCCGGAAGCTCACGGTCCCGGAGAAGCTCAGCACGTAGCCGGCGTCGACGCACGCCCGCGCCATGTCCGCGTCCGACGAGAAACAGTGGAAGATCACCGTCTCGGGAGCCCCTTCGTCGTGCAGGACCCGCAGCAACTCGGCGTCCGCGTCGCGGTTGTGGAGCATCAGCGTCTTGCCGAGGCGCTTGGCGAGGTCGATATGCCAGCGGAAACCGTCTTCCTGCTCGACGGGGTCGGCACAGCCGTCGAGTTTGCCCGGCCAGTACAGGTCCAGGCCGGTCTCCCCCACCGCGACGCACCGCGGGTCCGCGGCGAGGCGTTCGATCTCCGCGCGGGTCTGCTCGTCGAGGACGTTCGCGCGGGTCGGGTGGATCGCGACGGCCGCGTACACACGGTCGTCCCAGTGCGCCGCCTGCACCGCGAACCGTGCCGCGTCGAGATCGTCGGCGACCGTGACGACCCGGCCCACACCGACCGCGGCGGCCCGATCGACGATCGCCGCAACCGATTCGGGATCCTTCGCGCCGCACGCGTCGAGATGCGTGTGGGCGTCGACGAGGGGTGCGAGGGGTTCGGGGGGCTCGGGCGCAGGACGGGCTTTGCTCACGGGTTATACAGTAGGGCCACCATGACTGCGCCCATTTCCGCCCGCCCGCCGTTCTATCTGACCACCGCGATCGCCTACCCGAACGGTGCCCCGCACATCGGGCACGCCTACGAGTACATCTCCTCGGACGCGATCGCACGGTTCAAGCGTCTCGACGGCTTCGACGTGTTCTTCATGACCGGCACCGACGAGCACGGCCTCAAGATGCAGCAGACGGCCGTCAAGGAAGGGCTGCCGGTCGAGGAGCTCGCCCGGCGCAACTCGAGCGTGTTCGAGGCCATGGACAAGGCCCTGAACATCTCGTACGACCGGTTCATCCGCACCACCGACGCGGACCACATCGAGGCCAGCAAGGCCATCTGGCAACGGATGGTCGATTCCGGCGACATCTACCTCGACACCTACTCGGGCTGGTACTCGGTGCGCGACGAGGCGTTCTACGCCGAGGCCGAGACGACGCTGCAGGAGGACGGCTCCCGGATCTCCACCGAGACCGGAACCCCGGTGGAGTGGACCGAGGAGTCCACCTACTTCTTCCGGTTGTCCGCCTACCAGGACAAGCTGCTCGCGCTGTACGAGGAGCAGCCGGACTTCATCGCCCCCGCGACCCGCCGCAACGAGATCGTCAGCTTCGTCTCCGGTGGCCTGAAGGACCTGTCGATCTCGCGCACCACGTTCGACTGGGGTGTTCCGGTGCCGGAGCATCCGGACCACGTGATGTACGTGTGGGTGGACGCGCTCACGAACTACCTCACCGGTGTCGGATTCCCGGACACCGATTCCGACGCGTTCCGGAAGTTCTGGCCCGCTAACCTGCACATCATCGGCAAGGACATCACCCGTTTCCACACGGTGTACTGGCCGGCGTTCCTGATGTCGGCGGGCGTCGAACTGCCCCGGCGGGTGTTCGTGCACGGCTTCCTCTTCAACAAGGGCGAGAAGATGTCGAAGTCGGTGGGCAACGTCGTCGACCCGCTCGAGATGGTCGAGAAGTACGGCCTGGACCAGCTGCGGTTCTTCCTGCTGCGCGAGATCTCCTACGGCCAGGACGGCAGCTACAGCCACGAGGCGATCGCTACCCGGATCAACGCGGACCTGGCGAACGAGCTGGGCAACCTGGCGCAGCGGTCGCTGACGATGGTCGCGAAGAATCTCGACGGGCTCGCGCCGACGCCGGGCGAGTTCACCGAGGACGACCTGGCGCTGCTGGCCCAGGCCGACGGCCTGCTCGAGAAGGTGCGCGCCGAGTTCGACGTCCAGGCCCTGCACCTGGCGCTCGAGGCGATCTGGCACGTGCTCGGCGAGACGAACCGGTACTTCTCCGCGCAGGAACCGTGGGTGCTGCGCAAGACCGATCCGGCGCGCATGGCGACGGTCCTGTACGTGACGCTCGAGGTCGTGCGCATCGTCGGCATCCTCGTCCAGCCGGTGATGCCGGATTCGGGTACCAAGATCCTCGACCTGCTCGGCCAGGATGCGGATGCCCGCACGTTCGCGGACCTCGCGACGCGTCTGGTGCCGGGCACCGCGCTGCCGGCACCGTCGCCGGTGTTCCCGCGGTTCGTCGACGACGCCGAATAGTCCGCTCCCCGGGTTCGTGTCGGTGCCTTCCGTCACACTGCCCACATGGGGAGCACTAGAACATACATTCGAGAAGACGACCTGGGCGCCCAGGCGCTGCTCGACGAGTTGACCTGGGCGTACGAGCGGGGGTGGCAACCCGCGGACGTGCTGCACGTGACGGCGCGTTCCGGCGACCTCTCGGACGTGCCGCTCGGCGCGGCCGCGGTGCTGTTCGACGCGCACCGCAGCCGCGCCGAGGACCGGGCCCCGGAAGGCTGGCTCCGGCAGCTCCGCATCGTCGCGGACCACCATCCGCACCTCGCCGCACTCGCGACGCGGATCCCGCCCGGCGATCGGGGTCCGCTGTTCGGCGCCGCGCTGCAGCGTGCGCTGCCGGACGTCACGCGGTTCCAGGTGACCGGCCTTGCGTTCACCTGGAAGTACCTGCCGCGCTTCACCGTTCTGGCCCCGCCCCCGTCGCAGTGGCCGCCGCTGCGCACCGCCGCCGCGGCGGATACGGTCCCGGATCCGCGGATCCTCGATCGGATCCGCGGGCTGCTGTCGAAAGCGGAATCCACCGACTTCCCCGAGGAAGCCGAGGCGCTGACCGCGAAGGCCCAGGAACTCGTGACCCGCTACGCGGTGAGCGCGGCCCTGCTCGCCGGGGAGGACGAGTCGTCCGGCATCCGCGGGATGCGGGTGCACCTGGACAATCCGTACGCCAAGGAGAAGGTGCTGCTGCTCACCGCGATCGGGAGCGCGAACCGGGCGCGCACGGTGTGGTTCGCGAAGGTCGGTATCGCCACGGTCGTCGGCGGCGACGTCGAACTGCGCCAGATCGAGGTGCTGTTCGGGTCGCTGCTCG
>NZ_JBMBTE010000144.1:0-11242 GCF_048897285.1 Rhodococcus sp. O3 | reverse complement strand
AGATCCAGATCCAGATCCCGGGCGCCCCGCCGGTGGTCATCCCACTGCCGTTCTGATCGGTAGCGGCTACCGGGGGCGCAGCACGATCTCCGTCGGATGGGCATCGGCCGGGGTGCGGATCGCATTCCCGACCGCCTGCGCGACGGTTGCCGGGCGCAGGTACCGATCGGCCCGGTACTCGTTGCCCTCCTCGGCGACGAGCGCACGCTGCATGTCGGTGTCGATGCGGCCCGGGTGCACCGACGTCACGCGCAGGCCCGGTTCCTCCTGGCGCAGAACGTCGCCGAATGCCCGCAGCGCGAACTTGCTCGCCGCGTACGCTCCCCATCCCGCTCGCGCATTCAGGCCGGAACCCGAATTGATCAGCACCACATGACCGTTCGCGGCGCGCAGGGCAGGCAGCAAGGCACGGGTCAGGGCCACGACGGCAAAGACGTTGGCGTCGAACATCTCCCGCCACTGCGCGACATCGGATTCGGCGACGGTGCCGAGGCTCGCGATCCCCGCGTTGTGCACGAGGACGTCGAGCCGATCGATGCCGGAGCAGGCTGCGGCGACTGCCTCGTGGTCGAGCAGATCCACCGGCCACGGCGTGGCACCGGGAAGTTCCGCGACGATCGCGCCGAGGGACTCCTCGGTGCGACCACCCAGCAGCAGGTCGTGGTCGGGAGCGAGTTCGCGGGCGATCGCGGCACCGAGGCCGCGGCTTCCACCGGTGATCAGGGCTGTGGGACGCATACGGTCGAGCGTAGGTCAGGGCGCCCGCCCCGGTTCCGTGCCGCCTCTCCCCAACCGGGCGGACCGAATCGCGGTTCCCGCCACCCGGGCCGCGGCGGGGCGGCCACAATGGGGATATGGACCCGGTGAGCGCACTGCGCGAAGTCGCGTTCTGGCTCGAACGCGAGCACGCCAAGACCTACCGTGTACAGGCCTATCGTCACGCGGCGGACGTGGTCGAAGCACTCGACGAGACACAACGGGAGCACCGCCGCCGCACCGACACGTGGTCCGAGCTACCCGGCATCGGCCCGAAAACCGCCGCCGTGATCCGGGAATCCTACGACGGAATCCCCGGCTACCTGCAGGAACTCCGCGATGCGGCGGAGCCGATCGGGCGCGGGGCCGACGACCTGTGCACCACCCTGCGCGGCGACCTGCACACCCACTCCGACTGGTCCGACGGCGGCAGCCCCATCGAGGAGATGGCGCGCGCCGCGGAGGCCATGCTCGGGCACGAGTACCTCGCCGTCACCGATCATTCGCCGAGACTGACCGTTGCCAACGGGCTGAGCCCGGAGCGGCTGCGCACCCAGCTCGGGGTGATCGCCGAACTCAATGCGTCGGGCAACGGAGTCAGGATCCTGACCGGCATCGAGGTCGACATCCTCGAGGACGGGTCGCTCGACCAGGACGACGACCTGCTCGCCGAACTCGACATCGTCGTGGCGAGCGTGCATTCGAAACTGCGGGCCGAGAAGTCCGCGATGACCCGGCGGATGGTGCGGGCGGTGACCAATCCCCACGTCGACGTGCTCGGACATTGCACCGGGCGGCTCGTCACGGGTGGTCGCGGGCAGCGGCCGGAATCGACCTTCGACGCCGAGAAGGTGTTCTCCGCGTGCCGCGACCACGGCACGGCGGTCGAGATCAACTGCCGGCCGGAACGGCGCGACCCGCCGAGCCGGATGATCGACCTGGCACTGCGGCTCGGGTGCCGCTTCGCGATCGACACCGATGCGCACGCCCCCGGCCAGCTGGACTGGCTCGGGTACGGATGCGAACGCGCCGCGGAACGGGGTGTCGAGCCGGAGGACGTCATCAACACCTGGCCCGTCGAGGAACTGCTGGCCTGGACCGGCGGATAGGAGCGGACGTGGAACATGTCGATGTCCTGATCGTCGGGGCCGGCCTGTCCGGCATCGGTGCCGGATATCGCCTGCAGACGCAGTGCCCGGACCTGACCTACACGATCCTCGAGGGTCGCCACGCGATCGGCGGAACGTGGGATCTGTTCCGCTACCCGGGCATTCGATCCGACAGCGACATGTACACCTTCGGATATCCCTTCCGGCCGTGGCACGGCGACCGGTCCTTCGCCGACGGCCCCTCGATCCTCGAGTACGTGCGGGCGACCGCCTCGGAGTCCGGGGTGGATCGCCGAATCCGGTTCGGGCACAAGGTGACGAGTGCCACCTGGGATTCCGGCACCGCGACGTGGACGGTGCGGGCGATCGCCGAGGGCCTCCCCGTCGAACTGACGTGCTCGTTCCTGTACATGTGCAGCGGCTACTACAGCTACGAATCGGGGTACCTGCCGGACATTCCCGGCCTGAACACCTTCGACGGCCCCGTGGTGCATCCGCAGTTCTGGCCGGAGGACCTGGACTGGTCCGGCAAACGCGTGGTGGTGATCGGCAGCGGTGCCACGGCGGTCACCCTGGTGCCCGCGATGTCCGAGGACGCCGAGCACATCACGATGCTGCAGCGGTCGCCGTCGTACATGATCTCGCTTCCCACTCGCGACCGGTTCGCCGACCGGATCCGGACATGGTTGCCGGGCAACGTCGCCCACCGTGTCGTGCGCATGAAGAACGTCACGAGAATGCTGGCGTTCTACCAGTTCTGCCGACGGATGCCGAATCTGGCCGGCAAGGTGATTCGCGCCCGTGCCGCCCGCCGCCTGCACGGAAGCACGCCGGTCGATCCACATTTCGCACCCACCTACGATCCGTGGGATCAGCGCATGTGCCTGGTTCCCGACTCGGACCTGTTCCGGGCGCTGCGATCCGGTCGCGCCGACATCGTCACCGGCCGGATCGAGCGGGTCACCGACCGTGGGGTCCGACTCGAGTCCGGCGAGGAACTCGAGGCCGACGTGCTGATCACCGCGACCGGTCTGCGGATCGTCCCGGCCGGCGGTGTCACGCTCGTCGTCGACGGCGAACGTGTCGATCCGAGCGAGAGGTACGTGTACCGCGGGACGATGCTCAGCGGCGTGCCGAACTTCGCGTTGTGCCTCGGCTACACGAACGCGTCGTGGACGCTGCGTGCCGATCTCACGTCCCTGTACGTGTGCCGGCTGCTGAACCATATGCGGCGCAAGGGATATCGAATCGCGATGCCGGACTATCGCGGTGACGGACGGACCCGCCCGCTGCTCGATCTCTCCTCCGGATACGTGCAGCGCGCCGCGGGGATCCTGCCGCGGCAGGGCACCCGCAACCCGTGGCGGATGCGCCAGAACTATCTGCTGGACCTGCCGACGATGCGATTCGGCCGGATCGACGAATCGATGGCGTTCAGCCGGTGACGAGGCCCGTCTCTGCCGGTGCCGATTCGCGAGGAAGCGAAATCTCGCTGTCGCACAGCACCTTCGCTCCGGACGCGAACCGCTGCACCTCGTCGTCGCGACGGATCTGCGCCGGGACCCCGCCGCCGAGCAGATCCCGGGCGAGGCTCGCGGAGTCACCGAGCGGCGAATCGCTGCCGGCGATGACGACGTTGCCGTAGCGGCGGCCCTTGAGCATCGCCGGGTCGGCGATGATCGCGGTGTGCGCGAACACGCTGCCGATCGTCGCGGCCTCGCGCTTGGCGGTCGTGAGGTCGCGAGTGTCCCCGCAGTTCACCACGTAGATCCCGCCGGGTGCCAGCACACGACGGGCGTGCCGGGTGAACTCGACGGTCGTCAGCGCCGCGGGTGTGCGGTTGATCGCGAACACGTCCCGCACGATCAGGTCACGGGTGCCGTCGGTGAGCGAACTCAGCACCGCACGCGCCTCCCCGACCCGGATGCGCAGCAGCGGAGCCCGCGGCAGATCGAACCACTCGCGCACCAGCTCGGCGAGCCGGCCGTCGATCTCGACGACCACCTGACGGGAGTTCGGGAAGCACGCGTGGACGTACCGGGCCATCGTGCACGCACCGCCACCGAGGTGCAGCACCCGCAGCCGGTCCGCCCGGGTCCAGTGCGCATCCATCAGGTGCGCGATCCACCGCATGTACTCGAACTCGAGCAGCGTCGGATCGGACAGGTCGATGTGGGAACTGGGCACCCCGTTGATCTCGAGCAGCCACCCGTCCGGCCGGTACCGGTCCTTGACGAGCTCGCACGTGCCGGTGTCGATGTCGCGGATTCCGGGCGACAGAACGGCATCGGCGGCAGGACGGGGACGGGAGCTCACCGCCCCATTGTCCTCCCCGGTGCTGCCGGCACGGCACGAGGGGGCGGCCGACCGGGCACTCGGCGTGCGCTTTTCCTCGGAAGTCGCACAATGAAACGATGCCGGATCGCGGATTCACCCATACGCAGCTCGCCGCGCGAGCTGCCTACCTGTTGCGCGGCAACGATCTGGGCACGATGACCAGTGCGGCGCCGAAGCTCTATCCGCACATGTGGAGCTGGGACGCGGCGTTCGTCGCCGTAGGGCTGGCGCCGTTGAGCGTGGAACGTGCCGTCGTCGAACTCGACACGCTGTTGTCGGCGCAGTGGAGCAACGGGATGATCCCGCACATCGTCTTCGCCAACGGCGTCGACGGGTACTTCCCCGGTCCGTCCCGGTGGGCGGTGAGCGAGCTCGCCGCGCACGCCCCGGACGGGGTGCAGACGTCGGGGATCACGCAGCCGCCCGTGCACGCGATCGCGGTGCAGCGGATCCTCGATCACGGTCGCCGGCACGGCCGCAGTACACGCGCGGTCGCCGAGGAGTTCCTGGACCGACGGTGGGCGGACCTGGTGCGCTGGCATCGCTGGCTCGCCCGTGCCCGCGACCTGGAGGGGAACGGCCGCATCGCGCTGTATCACGGGTGGGAGTCCGGGATGGACAACTCACCGCGTTGGGACGCCGCGTACGCGAACGTCGTGCCCGGTTCGATCCCGGCCTACCTGCGCGAGGATCTGGTGCACGTCGGCGACGCCGGGCAGCGTCCCACCGACGCCGAGTACAACCGCTATCTGTGGCTGCTCGAGGAGATGAAAGGCGTCCGGTACAACGACGACGAACTCACCACCGCCATGAGCTTCGCGGTCGAGGACGTGTTCGTCAGCGCAGTCTTCTCGCTGTCGTGCGAGGTGCTCGCCGTCATCGGTGAGGAGCATTCGCGGCCGCACGCGGATGTGCGCGACCTCTACGGCTGGGCCGAACGTTTCCGGCGGGGCGTCATCGCGACGACGGACGAACGTACCGGCGCGGCACGAGATTTCGATCTTCGGTCCGGGAAGTGGATCGCCACCGAGACTCTCGCCATGTTCGCGCCGTTGCTGTGCGGCGGCCTGCCGAGGGCGACCGAACTTGCGCTGCTGCGGACCTTCGAGGGCCCGAAATTCTGCGGACATCCGGACCTGCGGTACGCGGTGCCGCCGTCGACCTCGCCGGTGTCGAAGGATTTCCGGTCCCGTGAGTACTGGCGCGGACCGGTGTGGCCGGTGATGACCTGGTTGTACTCGTGGGCGTTCGCGCGCCGCGGCTGGGCCGAGCGCGCGAACATGCTGCGCGCCGAAGGGCTTCGGCAGGCCGCCGACGGTTCGTTCGCCGAGTATTACGAGCCGTTCACCGGCGAACCGCTGGGCAGCATGCAGCAGTCGTGGACGGCGGCGGCCGTGCTGGACTGGCTGGGATAGGCGTCCCGCGGGCCTCGTACGCGGGGCTTTTGTGCTCCGGGGACAACACGTCGCCGGAACTCGAGCCTGCGGGACCCTGGCTGGCACGTGACGTGCGTCACTACCGTTGCGGTCATCCCCCGAAGGAAGGACCGACCGCCGTGACGACCGACAACACTGTGACGACCGACAGCGTCGTTACCACCGGCAGTGCCGTGACGCTTGCGCCCGCGACGATCGAGTACCTGGTGTGGCATCGCGAGTCCGACCGGCCGTGCGTGCGCGACGATTCCCTCCAGCTCACCTACTCCGAATTCGCCCGCCGGGTGGACGGTTTCGCGTCCCAGCTGCAGGAGCACGGGATCGGAGCCGGGAACGTCGTGGCGGTGATGCTGCCCAACCGCGCCGAACTGCTTGTCGCGCTGATGGCCGCGTGGCGGCTGCGCGCGATCGCGACACCCGTCAACCCCGCGTTCACGGCCGCCGAGGCCGACTACCAGATCGACGACGCCGGAGCGGCACTCGTGCTGGGCACCGGTCCCGGGGCACCGTCGGCCGGGCGGCCGCTGATCCACGTCGACGACATGGTCACCGTACCGCCGGCCGGGTGGACCGTCGGTGACGATCCCGCCGCCGACGAGACCGCCCTGCTGATCTACACGTCCGGTTCGACGGGCCGCCCCAAGGGCGTGCAGCTCACGCACGCGAACCTGCAGTTCATGGCGGCGTCGTTCCGGACGCATCTGCGGCTGACCGAATCCGACCACTGCCTGCTGATCCTGCCGCTGTTCCACGTCAATGCGATCGCCGTCAGCTTCCTCACACCGATCCTGTCCGGGGCACAACTGAGCATCACCGGACGGTTCTCCCCGGCCCGGTTCTTCGAGGACGTCGCGACGCTGCGGCCGACGTACTTCTCGGCCGTGCCCACGATCTACGCCCTGCTCGTGTCGCAGCCCGCGCAGACGTCGCTGGACACGTCCTCGCTCCGGTTCGGGATCTGCGGTGCCGCACCGATTTCGAAGGAACTCCTCGATCGGGTCGAGCAACGCTTCGGGCTGGTCGTGGTCGAGGGCTACGGGCTCACCGAGGGAACCTGCGCATCCGCGTGCAACCCGATCGACGGTCCCCGTAAGCTCGGCACCGTGGGGCCGGCGATGCCCGGTCAACGCATCGGCATCGTCGACGAGAACGGAAACACGCTGCCGCCCGGGCAGATCGGCGAGGTTGTCATCGAAGGACCGAACGTCATGGCCGGCTACCTCGGCCGACCCGACGAGACCGCCCGCACCGTCGTCGACGGACGGCTGCACACCGGCGACGTCGGCCGCCTCGACGAGGACGGCTACCTCACCCTCGTCGACCGCATCAAGGACATGATCATCCGCGGGGGAGAAAACCTGTACCCCAAGGAGATCGAGAACGCGCTCGCCGAACATCCGGCGGTGCTCGAATGCGCCGTGATCGGCGCACCCCACGACGTGTACGGCGAGGTGCCGGTCGCGTACGTGGTGACCTACCCGGATCGGGAGACCACCAAGGAGGAACTGCTCTCCCACGTCGCCGACCGGTTGACGCGGGTGAAGGTACCCGAAGCGATAGTCCTGGTCGACGCTCTGCCGCGTAACCCGGTCGGCAAGATCGACAAGCCCGGTCTGCGGCGCCGCCACTCGGTGCCCGCCGACGCCTGACCCCTTCCCCCCGACATCACGTCCACTCGACTCGCCGGCCGCGGGCCGGTGAGTCGATACACCCTACCCAGGAGGCGAATTCCCATGGGATTCAAGACCGGCAACTTCCCCGAGGTGGACCCCTCGACCTTTCGTGCCCTTCCGTTCCGGGACCGTCTGCGCGCCATGTCGACCCACTGGGTCGACCACGGGTTCGGAACCCCGAAGATGGTGCACACCGTCTACATCCTCAAACTGGCGATCCTCTACGTCGGCGCGGGCACCGCACTGGCGACCTTCACTTCGGGGTTGTCGTGGTTCGACGTCGCCTCGTGGTGGAACCAGCCGATCGTCTACCAGAAGCTGATCCTGTGGACGGTGCTGCTCGAGGCGCTCGGTCTCGCCGGTTCGTGGGGCCCCCTTGCCGGCCACTTCAAGCCGATGACCGGCGGCTTCCGGTTCTGGCTCAGGCCCGAGACACTCCGGCTCCCACCGTGGCCGGACAAGGTGCCCGGCACCGCCGGTGACCGCCGCACCGTCGGCGACGTCGTGCTCTACGCCATTCTGCTGGCGAACCTCGTTGCCGCCGTGGTTCTTCCGGGCGTTCACACCGGCTCGCTGGACGCACTCGTCGCCGACAACGTCGGTCTGGTCCGGCCCGCCGTCGTGGCCCCGCTCATCGCGCTGCTCGTCGTGATCGGCCTGCGGGACAAGGTCGTCTTCATCGCTGCCCGCAGCGAGCAGTACCTGCCGGCCATGGTGTTCTTCACGTTCCTGCCGTTCGTCGACATGATCGTCGCGCTCAAGCTGCTCATCGTCACCGTGTGGGTCGGGGCCGGAGTCTCGAAGTTCGGACGGCACTTCGCACTGGTCGTGCCGCCGATGGTCAGCAACACGCCGTGGATGCTGTCGAAGCGCATCAAGCGCATGCACTACCGCAGCTTCCCGAACGACCTGCGCCCGTCGCACCTGGGCAGCGGAGTCGCCCACATCCTCGGCACGCTCGTCGAGATCGTCACCCCCGTGATCCTGCTGTTCTCCACCAACCGCACGGTGACACTGCTAGCGGTGCTGCTGATGGTGGCGTTCCACCTGTTCATCGCCTCCACCTTCCCGCTCGCGGTGCCGCTGGAGTGGAACCTGCTCTTCGCGTACGCCACCGTGTTCCTGTTCTGGGGCTTCCCCGCCTGGGAGGGCTACGGCGTCGGCGACATGTCGTCGTGGTGGCTGGCGGCCGGTATCACCGCCGCGCTGTGCTTCTTCCCCGTCCTCGGCAACCTGCGGCCCGACCTGGTGTCGTTCCTGCCGTCGATGCGGCAGTACGCCGGCAACTGGGCGTCCGCTACCTGGGCGTTCGCGCCGGGTGCCGAGGAGAAGCTCGACCGGCACATCGTTCGGGGCGCGAAGAACACCCGCACCCAGCTGCTCGAGACGTACCCGCCGGAGGTAGCGGACGTCGTGATGCACCAGCTGCTCGGCTGGCGGTCGATGCACAGCCAGGGCCGCGCGTTGTTCTCCCTGATGATGCGGCACCTCGGTGACGACATCGATACCTATGACCTGCGTGAGGCCGAGTTCTCGTGCAACTCGATCGTCGCCTTCAATTTCGGTGACGGGCACCTGCACAACGAGCACCTGATCGCCGCGATCCAGCGCCGCTGCAACTTCGCGCCCGGCGAGTTCATCGTCGCCTGGATCGAATCGCAGCCCATCCACCGCGGCGTGCAGGAATACAAGGTGATCGACGCGGCCGTCGGCGTGATCGAGCGCGGCAGCTACAAGGTCGCCGACGCGGTCGCCGAACAGCCCTGGCTGCCCAACGGCCCGATCCCGTTCGACGTGCAGTGGACAATGGACCGCAGGGGCGCACATCGCGACGCGGACGATCGGGAGGTCCTGGCGTGAGCACAGCGGTCGTGGTCGGCAGCGGGCCCAACGGGCTCGCCGCCGCCGTCCACCTCGCCCGTAGCGGTGTGGACGTCCAGGTTCTCGAAGCGGCCGACGAGATCGGTGGCGGCACCCGCTCCGGCGAGTCGACCGTCCCCGGCCTGGTCCACGACCACTGCTCGGCCTTCCACCCGATGGGCGCCGGCTCCCCCTACCTGCAGACCCTCGGCCTCGAGCGGTACGGGCTGCGCTGGCGGTGGCCCGAGGTCGACTGCGCACATCCCCTCGACAGCGGTGAGGCCGCGCTGCTGTACCGGTCGCTCGACGCCACCGCCGCCGGACTCGGAACAGCCGACGGCGTGCGGTGGAACCGGATGTTCGCCGATCTGGCCGACGGCTTCGACGCGCTGGCCGGGGACCTGATGCGCCCGGTCCTGAACGTGCCGAGGCATCCGCTCAGGTTGGCAGCGTTCGGTCCCCGGGCGCTGCTGCCGGCCACGGTGACGGCACGCTGGTTCCGCACCCCGAAGGCCCGGGCGCTGTTCGGTGGGGTGGCCGCGCACGCCTACCACCGGCTGGATCGGCCCGCGACCTCCGCAGTCGGGTTGATGATCGTCGCCGCGGGACACCGCTACGGATGGCCGGTCGCGGAGGGTGGATCGGCCGCGATCACCCGAGCACTCGCCGCGCAGCTGGCCGAGTACGGCGGCAAGATCCACACCGGTGTACGGGTGCGGCGCCCCGCGGACATCCCGGCTGCCGACGTCGTACTCCTCGACGTCGCTCCGGGTGCGGCTCTCGAGATCTTCGGCGATGCAGTGCCTTCGCGGATCGCGAAGTCGTACAAGAAGTTCCGGCACGCTCCCGGAGCATTCAAGGTCGATTTCGCGATCGACGGACCGATCCCGTGGACCGACCCGGAGTGCGGTCGCGCCGGGACCGTGCACCTCGGCGGGGAGTTCGACGAAGTCGCCGGTGTCGAAAGGGATGTCGCGTCCGGGCGGATGCCGGAGCGGCCGTTCGTGCTGCTGGGGCAACAGTACGTCGCCGATCCCACCCGCTCCCGCGACGGCGTGAACCCGGTGTACGCCTACGCGCACGTGCCCGCCGGATACACCGGGGACGCGACCGAGGCCGTCGTCGCGCAGATCGAGCGGTTCGCACCCGGATTCCGCGACCGCATCGTCGCGACGAGGGTGGCCACCCCGGCCGATCTGGAGCGGGACAACCCGAACCAGGTGGGCGGAGACATCATCGGTGGTGCAAACGCCGGTGTGCAGGTGGTGTTCCGCCCGCGGATCGCCCTGGATCCGTACGACATCGGTGTCCCGGGGGTGTACCTGTGCTCGGCGTCCACTCCGCCCGGCGCGGGCGCACACGGCATGTGCGGCTACAACGCCGCCGAATCCGCGCTGCGCCGACTACGGAGTGGCCGTGGCTGATCCGGCGGCCACGAGCGGCGCATGGGGAGCAACGTCGACCCACGACGAGGTCCGTCGCGTCGTCGGTGAGATCGCGCAGCGGTTCGACGACCGCCAACAGGAGATCACCCGCGCGATGACGACGATGATGGCCCGCGAGGTCGATCAGCTCGACGAGGACCCGCTGCTCGTCGAACTGCTCGAGGCGAGCGTGCACGGCAACGTTGCGACGCTGATCCACGTGCTCGCCAACGATATTCCCACCGAGCACCTCCAGCCCGCCACGGCGGCGGTGGAATACGCGCTGCGGCTGGCGCAGCGTGACGTGTCGTCGCACTCGCTGGTGCGGGCCTATCACCTCGGTCAGAACGATTTCATGCGGATGTGCGTCGACGAGGTCCGGTCCATGGACCTGCCACCGAACCTGGCGTTCGACGTGATCGAGCATGTCTCGTCGGTCGTCTCCCGGTACATCGACCGGATCACCCTGGACGTGTTCGACTCCTATGAGAAGGAACGCCAACGGTGGTCGGCGGTGCGCGGGAACGTGCACTCGGCGCTGATCCACGGTCTCGTCGAGGGAACCGAAATCGACAGTGCCGCATTCGAAGCCGAAACCCGCTACCGGCTCGACCGATGCCACGTCGCGATGATCGTGTGGACCACGG
>NZ_JBMBTE010000143.1:0-11288 GCF_048897285.1 Rhodococcus sp. O3 | reverse complement strand
GTCGACGCGATCACCGCCCCGATCGTCGCGGTCGACACCCCCAGCGGTGTCGACCCGGACACCGGGGCCGTCGACGGCCCGGCCGTCACCGCCGCGGTCACCGTCGCGTTCGGTGCCCTCAAACCCGTGCACTCGCTCGCCGCGGCGCGGTGCGGCCGCGTCGAATTCGTGGACATCGGCCTGGACCTGCCGGTGTCGGACCTGGTCGCCGCCGAACCCTCCGAGATCGGTGCAATCTGGCCGGTGCCGGGGCCCGACGACGACAAGTACAGCCAGGGTGTCGTCGGCATCATCGCAGGCAGCGCCACCTATCCGGGTGCCGGTGTGCTGTGCACCGGTGCCGCGGTCGCCGCGACCTCCGGCATGGTCCGGTACGCCGGGACCGCAGCGGACGCGGTCCTCGCCCGGTATCCCGAGGTCGTCGCGGCACCGTCGTTCGCCGCGGCCGGACGCGCGCAGGCCTGGGTCGTCGGTCCGGGTGGCGGCACAGACGACGCGGCCGCCCAGACGCTGCGGGACGTGCTGGCCACCGACCTGCCCGTGCTCGTCGACGCGGACGGACTGACCCTGATCGCGCGCGACCCCTCCGTGGTGCGCGACCGCCCGGCTCCGACGCTGCTCACCCCGCACGCGGGGGAGTTCGCCCGGCTGACCGGATCGAGGCCGGAACCGGACCGGGTCGCCGCTGTGCGAGCGCTCGCCGCGGACTGGCAGGTCCACGTGCTCCTCAAGGGCCGGGCCACTCTGATCGCCCGCCCGGACGGGCACGTGTTCGTCAACGACGCGGGTGGTTCGTGGGCGTCGACCGCAGGCGCAGGCGACGTGCTGTCCGGTCTGATCGGGGCGCTCATGTCGGCGGGTATGGCCCCGGATCTCGCCGCTGCGGCCGGTGCCCGGGCGCACTCACTCGCCGCGAACCTCGCCGCCCGTGACGGCGTGGGCGCCGCCCCGGTGTCCGCGAGCGCGATCCTGTCGCAGGTCAGGGCCGCGGTGCGCACGCTGCGCCGGTATTGACGCCGGACCGGCGTGGTGGTCATATATGTCCGAATTGTGATCGGAACGCCACCACCAGCGCGCGGCGCTCGAATCGGGCAGTGGCAGGATCGAAGATCATGACCACGGCAGCACGCACCCAGGAACAGCACCGACACGCCCAGCCCCAGGCCGAGGCGGTGATCGACCTGGATGCGGTCGCGGACAACGTTCGTCTGCTGCGCGAGTACGCGGGGGACGCCGCGGTGATGGCCGTGGTCAAGGCCGACGGCTACAACCACGGCGCAGTGCAGATCGGGAAGACGGCGCTCGCCGCCGGCGCGCGGGAACTCGGTGTCACGACCCTCGCCGAAGCGCTGGAGCTGCGCGCGGCGGGCATCGACGCGCCCGTCCTGGCGTGGCTGCACACCGTCGACGCCGATTTCGCGCCCGCGATCGCCGCCGGGATCGAGATCGGGGTGTCCTCGCCCCGTCACCTCGCCTCTGTCGCCGCCGCCGCCCGCGAGACCGGCATCACCGCGACGGTCACCGTCAAGATCGACACCGGACTCAACCGCGGTGGCGTCGCCCGCGACGAATGGCCGGACTTCCTGCGCGACCTCGGTCGCGTGCAGGCGGAGGGCGCGGTGCGGTTCCGGGGTGCGTTCTCGCACCTCGCCCACGCCGACGAACTCCATCACCCGGAGATCGACGCGCAGCGGGACCGCCTGATCGAGGCCGTCGCCGATCTGCGTCGGCAGGGCACGGCCCCGGAGGTGGTGCACCTGTCGAACTCCGCCGCCGCCGTCACCCGTCCCGACCTGCGATTCGACATGATTCGGCCCGGAATCGCGATGTACGGGTTGTCGCCGATTCCCGAGGTCGGTGACTACGGGTTCCGGCCCGTGATGACGTTGCGGACGAGGGTGGCGCTCGTGAAGAAGGTGACAGCAGGATCCGGGGTGTCCTACGGGCATCACTGGGTCGCGCCGGTGGACACCACCGTGGCGGTGTTGCCGATGGGCTACGCGGACGGAATCCGCAGGAACCTCAGCGGCCGTTTCGAGGTGTTCCTCGGTGGCCGGCTCCGGCCCCAGGTCGGCCGCGTGTGCATGGACCAGATCGTGGTGGACCTGGGCCCGGACGGCGGTGGAGTAAGCGAAGGCGATCATGCGTTGTTCTTCGGTGACGGACGCCGCGGTGAGCCCAACGCCCAGGATTGGGCGGACCTGCTGGACACGATCAACTACGAGGTCGTGACCGGGGTGGGTGGGCGCACCGTACGGACCTACATCGGTGGTGAAGGAGGCGGGTCGGAATGAGTGTGATGGGCAGGATGGGGCTTTTCGCTGCGAGCCTGGCCACGCTCGCCTCCGCGGCCGGCCTGTACGCGGTGCGATCCGCGGGCATGCCCGCCCCCGAGATCTACGCCGACGAGGACTTCGACGCGATGCTCGCTGCACCCAAGCGCATCGTCACCACCGAGGACGGGGTCGAGCTCGCCGTGCGCGAATTCGGATCCCCGCGCGCACCGCTGACCATCGTGTTCGTCCACGGATACTGCCTTCGCATGCAGTCCTGGCACCTGCAGCAGCGTTACCTCACCGAACGGTGGGGCCGCGACGTCCGGATGGTGTTCTACGACCAGCGCGGGCACGGCGAATCCGGTGCCGCCGGAGCGAAGTCCTGCACCATCGCGCAACTCGGTCGCGACCTCGGCCGCGTCATCGACGAGACCACCCCGGGTGGGCCCGTCGTGGTCGTCGGCCATTCGATGGGTGGCATGACCGCGATCGCGCTCGCCGCGCAGCGCCCCGACCTGTTCGACTCCCGGATCGTGGGTATCGGCCTGCTCTCGACCACCGCGGCCGGCCTGAGCAAGACCGGGCTCGGCCGAAACCTGGAGAACCCGGTGATCGACGGGTTCCGTTATGCCGCCCGCACCGCCCCCGGATTCGTGCAGTATGCCCGCGGCACCGCGAAGGCGATCGTCTCACCGATCCTGCGGGCCGCGTCGTACGGCACGGTCGTGAGCCCGCGGCTGGTGGAATTCTCCGACCGCATGCTCAACGAGACGTCGGTGCTGACCATCGTCAACTTCCTCCGCACTCTGGAACTGCACGACGAATCCGCCGCACTCCCGACCATCGGCAGGGTGCCGGTCCTGGTGCTGTGCGGTGACGCCGACATGGTGATCCCGTTCTCCGGCTCCGAGGAACTCGCCGCGAGTTTGCCGGACTGCGAGCTCAAGCGGGTGCGGGGTGCAGGGCACCTCGTCCAGCTGGAGTTCCCGGAGGTCGTGTCCAAGGCCCTGGACCGGCTCGTGCAACGGGCCTTCGCATACGACGCGCGCAACCGGCGGGCCGTCGGTGTCTGACCACGTGAAGGATGATGCTGTGTCCGACGACGCTGTGTCCGACGACGCCGTGTCCGACCACGCCGTGTCCGACCACACCGGCGAGCAGTACGCCGAGCTGCCGACCGTCGAGGACACCGAAGCGCTGGGCCGCCGACTCGCCGCGGACCTGCAGGCAGGTGACCTGGTGGTGCTCGACGGTCCCCTCGGCGCCGGCAAGACTGCGCTGACCAGGGGGATCGCAGCAGGTCTCGGGGTGCAGGGACGGGTCACCTCACCGACATTCGTGATCGCCCGCGAGCACCGGCCGGGGGAGCGCCCAGGCGGGAAACCGGTAGGGCTCGTGCACGTGGACGCTTACCGGCTCGGCGACGGCCCGGACGCTCTGGACGAACTCGACGCGCTCGATCTCGACACCGACCTGACCGCCGCGGTCGTCGTCGTCGAATGGGGCGAGGGACTCGTGGAGAAGCTGACCGACCGGCATCTGCGGGTGCGGTTGCGCCGCGATCCCGAATCCGATGTGCGCCGTGCCACCTGGGGCTGGGTCGGATAACGTCGTTACCGGCGGTACCCTGGGTAATCGTGCTCGTTCTCGCCGTCGATACCGCCACCCCCGCCGTGACCTCGGGGCTGGTCCGCCTCGGCGACGGCACGCCGCAGAACCTCGAGACCCTGTCGGTGCGGGTCTCCGACAATCCGCGGGGGCACGCCGAGATCCTCACGCCCCAGATCCTCGAATGCCTCGCCGAAGCCGGATGCGAATCGACGGACCTCGACGCCGTCGTCGCCGGTGTGGGTCCCGGGCCCTTCACGGGATTGCGTGTCGGGATGGCGACGGCCGCCGCGTTCGGTGACGCGCTGGGGATCCCGGTGTACGGAGTGTGCACCCTGGATGCGCTCGCCGCGGACGTGTTCGCGGCCGACGGGAACGGCCCCGATCTGCTCGTCGTCACCGACGCCCGCCGCCGCGAGGTGTACTGGGCGCGATACGCCGGTGGTCGCCGGGTGGAGGGCCCCGAGGTGCGTAAACCCGCCGACGTGACGGCCGCGCCCTCGCAGCGGGTCGCGGGTTCGCCCGCCCACACCCCGCTGTTCGACCTGCCCGCCGTGCCGGTGCACACGCCGTCGCCGGCCGGGCTGGTCTCGGTCGCCGCGCCCGAGCTGCTCGCCGCGACCGCGCCGCAGCCGTTGGTGCCGTTGTACCTGCGTCGGCCGGATGCGGTGGAGACGGCGGCCCGGAAGAAATGAGTGTGTCCATCGATGCGCTGCGCCCGGACGACGTCGAGCGTTGCGCGGAACTCGAACAGGTCTTGTTCCCCGGCGACGATCCGTGGAGTGCCGACGCGTTCCGGTCCGAACTGGCGTCCCCGCACAACCACTACGTGGCCGCCCGCGACGACGACGGTCGCCTGATCGGCTACGCCGGGCTGGCTCGGCTCGGTACCGGCGTGCACCCCGAATCGGAGGTGCACACGATCGGTGTCGACCCGGACCTTCGGCAGCGCGGGATCGGGGGCGCGTTGCTCGACGAGCTGCTGCGTGTCGCCGATGCCTGGGGCGGCCCGGTGTTCCTCGAGGTGCGGACCGACAACGACGCGGCGATCGCGTTGTACCGGCGTGAGGGCTTCGAGATCGTGGGCACCAGGAAGCGTTATTACCAGCCGAGTGGCGCCGACGCGTACACCATGTGCCGGCCGGACCGGCGAGAGGAGCGGAAGCCGTGATCGTGATGGGCATCGAGAGCTCGTGCGACGAGACGGGTGTCGGGATCGTCCGGTGGGTCGGCGACGGCACGCTCGAACTGCTCGCCGACGAGGTGGCTTCGAGCGTCGACGAGCACGCCCGCTTCGGCGGTGTGGTGCCGGAGATCGCGTCCCGCGCGCATCTCGAGGCGATCGTCCCGACGATGCGCCGGGCGCTGGCGGCCGCCGGCATCGACAAGCCCGATGCCGTGTGCGTCACCATCGGCCCGGGCCTGGCCGGCGCGCTGCTCGTGGGTGTCGCCGCCGCGAAGGCGTACGCCGCGGCCTGGAACGTGCCGTTCTATGCGATCAACCATCTGGCCGGGCACGTCGCCGTCGACACGATCGAGAACGGTCCGATGCCGCCGTGCATCGCGCTGCTGGTTTCGGGTGGGCACACCCACCTGCTGCATGTCGAGGACCTCGGCAAGCCGATCGTCGAGCTCGGTACCACCGTCGACGACGCGGCCGGTGAAGCGTTCGACAAGGTGGCACGGCTGCTGGACCTCGGATATCCCGGTGGCCCGGTGCTTGACAAGCTGGCGCAGCAGGGCGATCCGACCGCTGTGGTCTTTCCGCGCGGCATGACCGGGCCGCGCGATGCGCGCCACGACTTCTCGTTCTCCGGTCTGAAGACCGCGGTCGCGCGGCATGTCGAAGCGTTGGAACGCGCCGGGCAGCCGGTTCCGGTCGCCGATGTCGCGGCCGGATTCCAGGAGGCGGTCGCCGACGTGCTCACCATGAAGGCGGTGCGCGCGGCTCAGGATGTCGGTGTCGACACGCTCGTGCTCGGTGGTGGCGCGACCGCGAATTCGCGGCTGCGTGCGCTCGCGCGGGAGCGGTGCGAGGCCGCCGGGATCGCGCTGCGGGTGCCGCGGCCGCGGTTGTGCACCGACAACGGCGTGATGATCGCGGCGCTCGGTGCGCACCTCATCGCCGGGGGTGCGCAGCCGTCGCTGCTGACCGCCGCCACCGATCCCGGCCTGCCGGTGTCCGTGAGCCAGGTGGTGTAACCGGGCTCATCCGCCCTCGGTGGATCCGGCCGGAGGTGATGTCTGTTCCGGTAACGCCGGTGCTTCCGGTGTTGTGGGCGTGAGTGTCGGAGCGGCCGCGTCCGGCCCGATCGGGTTCTGCCCCGGCTGAGACGTCCCCGGCGCACCGGGTTCCGTCGGTTCCGTGATGACCGGCTCCTCCGGGGTCGGTTGCGGCGTCGTCGACTCTGGTCCGGGCACCGTCGTCGGCGGTGGGGTCGTGGTCACCGGCGGGGTGGTGGTCGGCGGGGTCGGCTGCGGGGACGTGGTTCCCGTCGTGGTCGTGTCCGGAGGATCGTCGCGATCGGGGCGCTGCGTGGTCGGCGAGATCGGCGGGAGCAGCGACGTCGTGGTTTCCGGCACGGTCGTGGGCGGCATCGTCGTCCGTTCTTCGTCGTTGTCGTTGGTGACCCCGCCCGAGGGAAGCCGGGTGGGAACCGGATCGTAGGACGGGATGCGTGTCTCGGTCGGGGCGGTCGCGTCCGGCTCGACCGTGTCGGGGGTGATCGGCGGGACCGAGTCGCTGGACCCGGCGGGGGAGACGGGCCGGTCGGTGATTGCCGGCTCCGCGACTTGATCGGTTGCGTAACCGGCGACGAGTGCCCCGGCGACCAGCGCGCCGAGGAGCACCCCGGCAGTGCGGCCCGAGGAGCGGGACGCACCGGACTCGGTACTCCCGACGAGCGGGTAGCGGTCGAGGTGGGGGTGATCGTCCAGATACGCGGCGCCGTGCGCGGGAACGGTCGCGGGTTCGTCGACAGTGACTGCGGGACCGCCGAACGCGGCGGTGACCGCTGCGGCCAGCGCCGGAAGGGACGATGCGCCGCCGACGAGCACGAGCGCCTGTGGCGTGGTCGGGGCGGCGGCGCAGGTCCGGGCGGTGAACTCCGCGGCCTCCCCGACCAGGTCCGCGACCAGCTCGTCGACGTCGGTGCGGGTGACCGTGACGGACACGCCCGGTCCGGCCTCACCGATCTCGATGTGGGCGGTGTCGCCGGCGGTGAGGGCTTCGAGTGCCCCCAGGCAGCGCGCCGAGAGCAGTTCGGCATCGACCGGCATGCGGGTGCGGACACCGTCCGTGGATCGGTGGACGTGGTCGACGAGCCGTCCGGTGATCGTTTCGCCGCCGACCGCGTCGGTGCGGTCGGTGTGCAGGACCGTGCCGTCGGCCCGGTCGACGACCGACACACTCATCCCGGACGCGCCGACGTCGGCGATCGCGATCGCGCCGTCGGAGTGCGCCAGTCCGGTGGTGTGCAGGTAGGTGACGACCGCGGTCGTTTCCGGGATCAACCGTACGAGGCGGCCCTCGCGGTTCGCGGCGGCGCGGACGGAGTCGGCTTGTTCGGTGGTGCGGTAGGCGACCGTGACGACTTCGGGGGCCGGAATGTCGGCGATCTGCGTCGTCATCAGCGTGACCGCGTCGAAGACGAGGTCCCCGAGGTCGCGATGATCGTGCGTGTCGGCTGCGAGTTCGCGGTATTCGGTGGTCCGGCCTTGCGGCGCGTCGATCACCAGCGCGGAACCCACCCCGGATGCTCCGGTGGAGATCCCCAGCGACGTGCGCATTGTTTACCTTCCGAGCGTGACCGGAGGCCAAGGAGCTCGTGTGCACCTCGATAGGTCACCGTATGGTCACGCTTCGTGTCTCTGTTATCCGAACGTAACAGAAGGACGGCACGACGCGCCGAGTACGAGTAAGCGCCCGGAAGCCTTGAGTGCTGGCACTCGCATGTATAGAGTGCTAGTGACACCGAGCGTCGGCCCGGCACCCGCGACGACGGGACCTCGCGCGGAGTCTGTGGTGACTGAACGAATCCGAGTCCGGGAGCACAAGTTTCCGGACCCAAGTACCCCTGAAAGTGGAGGGCTCATCGTGGCGAGCGTGAACATCAAGCCGCTCGAGGACAAGATCCTCGTCCAGGCCAACGAGGCCGAGACGACGACTGCCTCCGGCCTCGTCATTCCGGACACGGCGAAGGAGAAGCCCCAGGAGGGCACCGTCGTCGCCGTCGGACCCGGCCGCTGGGACGAGGATGGCGACAAGCGCATCCCCCTGGATGTCAAGGAAGGCGACGTCGTCATCTACAGCAAGTACGGCGGAACCGAGATCAAGTACGCAGGCCAGGAGTACCTGATCCTGTCGGCTCGCGACGTGCTGGCCGTCGTCGCGAAGTAAGCCGCGTGCATTCCGCCCCGGAGTTCCTCAACGGACCCGGGGCGGAGTCCGTTCCGGAGAAATTCGACAGGAGTAGTCGGAGAACATGTCCAAGCAAATCGAGTTCAACGAGACCGCGCGGCGCGCGCTCGAGCGTGGCGTCGACCGCCTCGCCGACGCCGTCAAGGTCACGCTCGGCCCGCGCGGGCGGCACGTCGTGCTCGCCAAGGCGTTCGGCGGTCCGACCGTCACCAACGACGGTGTGAGCATCGCCCGCGAGATCGAGCTGGAGGATCCGTTCGAGAACCTCGGTGCCCAGCTCGTCAAGAGCGTCGCCACGAAGACCAACGACGTCGCCGGCGACGGCACGACGACCGCGACCGTCCTCGCGCAGGCTCTGGTCAAGGCCGGCCTGAAGAACGTCGCCGCGGGTGCCAACCCGATCGCGCTCGGTGCGGGTATCGCCAAGGGTGCCGACAAGGTCGCGGAGGCACTGCTCGCGCTCGCGACCCCGGTGCACGGCAAGGAGGCCATCGCGCAGGTCGCGACGGTTTCGTCCCGCGACGAGGAGATCGGTGCGCTGGTCGGTGAGGCCCTCAGCACCGTCGGTGAGAACGGTGTCGTCACGGTCGAGGAATCCTCGACGCTGCACACCGAACTGGTCGTCACCGAGGGCGTTCAGTTCGACAAGGGCTACCTGTCGCCGTACTTCGTCACCGACGTCGACGCTCAGCAGGCGGTCCTCGAGGACGCGCTGGTGCTGCTCTACCGCGAGAAGATCAGCTCGCTGCCGGACTTCCTGCCGCTGCTCGAGAAGATCGCCGAGTCCGGCAAGCCGGTCCTGATCATCGCCGAGGACATCGAGGGTGAGGCACTTTCGACGCTGGTCGTCAATGCGATCCGCAAGACCCTCAAGGCCGTTGCCGTCAAGGCTCCGTACTTCGGCGACCGCCGCAAGGCGTTCCTGGAGGACCTCGCCGTCGTCACCGCGGGCACCGTCATCAATTCCGATCTCGGCCTGACCCTCAAGGACGCCGGGCTCGAGCTGCTCGGTTCCGCCCGCCGCGTCGTGGTGAGCAAGGACAACACCACGATCGTCGACGGCGCCGGCACCCCCGAGGCCATCGAGGAGCGCGCCGCCCAGCTGCGCCGTGAAATCGAAGCCACGGACTCGGATTGGGATCGGGAGAAGCTCGAAGAGCGCCTGGCCAAGCTCGCCGGTGGCGTTGCCGTCATCAAGGTCGGTGCGGCCACCGAGACCGACCTCAAGGAGCGCAAGTTCCGCGTCGAGGACGCGGTGAACGCCGCCAAGGCCGCCGTCGAGGAGGGCATCGTCCCCGGTGGCGGCTCGGCACTGGTGCAGGCGTCGCTCGAGCTCGCCGAGCTCGAGGCGTCCCTGTCGGGAGACGAGGCCACCGGCGTCGCGGTTCTGCGGACGGCGCTGTCGGCCCCGCTGTTCTGGATCGCGGCCAATGCGGGACTCGACGGCTCCGTCGTGATCTCCAAGGTCGCCGAGAGCCCGAAGGATCACGGTTTCAACGCCGCGACGCTCACCTACGGCGACCTGCTCGCCGACGGTGTCGTCGACCCGGTCAAGGTGACGCGTTCGGCGGTCGTCAACGCCTCGTCCGTCGCCCGCATGGTGCTCACCACCGAGAGTGCGGTCGTCGACAAGCCCGAGGAAGCTGCCGACGCCGGCCACGGTCACGGCCACGCCCACTAGGCGACCGACACCAGGTCACGCGACAGACACGAAGCCCCGCCCGGGAGTCCCGGGCGGGGCTTCGTCGTCTGGTTCGAATCAGTCAAACAGCGATCTTGCGGCGCCTGTGTCGCGCGTACATTTCGCGCTCGGTCTCGGACATCCCTCCCCAGATGCCGTATGGCTCGGCGACATTGAGAGCATGCTCCCGGCACTGGGCGATCACCGGGCAGCTGCGGCACATCTCCTTGGCG
Organism: Rhodococcus sp. O3; assembly: GCF_048897285.1. NCBI lineage: Bacteria > Bacillati > Actinomycetota > Actinomycetes > Mycobacteriales > Nocardiaceae > Rhodococcus > Rhodococcus sp. O3. Next base: position 1,070 of record NZ_JBMBTE010000143.1, on the reverse strand, counting down.
CGGCTCTCCCGCTGGGCGCGAGCGCGTCCGCGCTCGCCGTCCGGGTGGAAGAACATCGAGGAGTCCACGCCGCGACACAGGCCGTGCATCTGCCAATCCCAGATGTCCGCGTTGGGTCCGGGCAGGTGATGTGGTGCAGGCATGGTGGCACTCCTTTGCAGCATGCTCGCGTTGGTGCGAGCGGACCGTGGCCGGGAACCGCGTCCCGGCCGACCATTCTTTCGAACACGGTCACCGTAAAAGCGCGATGCAAATCACGTCAATACTTCCGTGACGTGGGAAATTCCATATCGCTCACCGCGAGAATTAACCTGCGAAATGTTTACTTCGAGGTCGATTCATGATTGGCTGTCGTTTGGCTCTGGCCTGCTGCGATGTCCGGGATGACCCCGGCAATTCCCCCGATGCGCCGTTCACCTGCGATTTTGTAGGTCGTCCCGTTCTTTCGGCCGCCGCATCGGTCGTATCTTCCCTGAAATCTCGAGCCCGGCAGCGTACATGCAGCCTGTTTGAAATTAACGGACTGTAAACGGCCGGGGAATGGTGTGCGAAGGCCGGAATTCGCAGTCGATATATTTGCGCTCTCGGTGCTTGTTTCTCGCCGGTAGGGGACCGGGGATGTCCGGTCGCGACGATGATGCAATGATTTCGGCGTGTCCGCGACCGTTGCACATGCGCGCCCGACTGTGGTCCCCGCCGAGGATGCCGTCTCCGCCGAGAACGCCGTCCTGACGGCTGCGGCATTCGGGGACAGGCCGGGCGCGAGCCCGCTGCCTGCCGCGACCGATCCCCACCGGCGATGGCTCCGCGCGGTCGCTCTGGCCGGCCAGGGCTTCTACAGCGGTGCCCGGGCGGAACTGACGCGACTGCAACGCGAAGTCACGGAAGGTCCCCTGGCATCCCTCGCGGCGAGCACCGAGGCCTCGCTGTTACGTCAGCTCGGATGGCACCGGCAGGCCGCGGCGCACGACGGGCGCGCGTTCGCGCTGGCCCGCGCGGCCGTTCCGCGGCTTCCGGAGGAGACGAACCGCATCGTCGAAGCGCAATGCGACGCCCTGACCGGTCTGGCC
>NZ_JBMBTE010000142.1:0-11364 GCF_048897285.1 Rhodococcus sp. O3 | reverse complement strand
CCGGCGGGGAGGTTTCGACGGGTGTTTCGGCCTCGACGCGGGCGTGCCGCGGCGGCACCGCCAGGCGCAGCACGTCGGCGCGGGTGCCAGCGTATCGGGTGGCGACCTCGTCCGCGAGGGCGGCGATCTCGTCGGTCAGCACCTGTTCGGGTGACACGACCCGGTCGAGCCAGCCGAGGCGTCCGGGATGGTCGCTGGCGGCGGTGCGGGACAGCAGGAAACCGTCGACGAGCCGGCCGGAGAACCGGACACGAACGCGGACGCCCGGTCGGGCGTCCGCGTCGAGTTCACGGGGAATGAGGTAGTCGAACTCGCGGTCGAGGTGCGGAAGCGGCAGCATCGGGAGCACCCGTGCGATCGGATCCGTCTCGGCGGCGAGCCTGTCGGCACCCACCCGTCGGTGACCTGTCGGTCAGAGACCGGCGGCGGCGCGCAGCTTCTCGGCCCGGTCCGTGTTCTCCCACGGCAGGTCGATGTCGGTGCGGCCGAAGTGCCCGTACGCGGCGGTCTGCGCGTAGATCGGGCGCAGCAGGTCCAGGTCGCGGATGATCGCGCCCGGACGCAGGTCGAAGACCTCGTTGATGGCCGTCTGGATGCGGGCCGGGTCGGTCTTCTCGGTGCCGAAGGTCTCGACGAACAGGCCGACCGGCGCGGCCTTGCCGATGGCGTAGGCGACCTGCACCTCGAGGCGGTCCGCCAGGCCCGCGGCGACCGCGGTCTTGGCGACCCAGCGCATCGCGTACGCGGCGGAACGGTCGACCTTCGACGGATCCTTGCCGGAGAACGCGCCGCCGCCGTGGCGGGCCATGCCGCCGTAGGTGTCGACGATGATCTTCCGGCCGGTCAGGCCCGCGTCGCCCATCGGCCCGCCGAGTACGAACGACCCGGACGGGTTGACGAGCAGCCGGATTTCCGAGGTGTCGAGACCGGCGAGGTTCGGATCCGCCAGCACCGCGTCGACGACGTGCGTGCGCAGGTCCGGGGTCAGCAGGTTGTTCAGGTCGATGTCCGCGGCGTGCTGCGTGGAGATGACGATGGTGTCGAGGCGCACCGGGGTGTCACCGTCGTACTCGATGGTGACCTGGGTCTTGCCGTCCGGGCGCAGGTAGGGCAGCACGCCGGTCTTGCGGACCTCGGTGAGGCGCCGCGCCAGCCGGTGGGCCAGCGAGATCGGCAGCGGCATCAGTTCCGGGGTGTCCGAGCACGCGTAGCCGAACATCAGGCCCTGGTCGCCGGCGCCCTGCTTGGCGACCTCGTCGTCGGTGAGCGTTCCGGAGCGGTGCTCGTGGGAGATGTCGACGCCGCCGGCGATCTCCGGGGACTGCGCACCGATCGCGATGTTCACGCCGCACGAGTTGCCGTCGAAGCCCTTCGACGACGAGTCGTAGCCGATTTCGAGGACGCGGTCGCGCACGATCTTCGGGATGTCGGCGTAGGCGGAGGTGGTGACCTCGCCGACGACGTGCACCTGCCCGGTGGTGACGAGCGTCTCCACCGCGACACGGGCACGCGGATCCTCCGCGAGCAGGGCATCGAGGACGGAGTCGCTGATCGCGTCACAGATCTTGTCCGGGTGCCCCTCCGTCACGGACTCACTGGTGAAAAGCCGACCGCCGGTCTTGCTCACAGAACTCCCTCTCGACTGAAAGTGTCTAGCTCGAATGGACAGCATCTAATCACTGAACGCGGCGGCTGGGCCGGTGCCCCGCCGCAACCTCGACGCTACTGTTCCGCGCACGCGGACGCGACAGTTAAATTCATCCGCTCTTGGGCCGGTCCGCCGGAGCCAGCAGCGGCCGCAACGCATCGAGAACCCGGCTGGCCATCAGCGACTTGGATCCGTGCGCGAGCGCCGTCTCGGATCCGTCGGCCGCGAGCAGCCATCCGTCGTTGTTGTCGACCTCGAAGGCCTTGCCGTCGCCGACCGCGTTGACGACGAGCAGATCGCATCCCTTGCGTGCCAGTTTCGCACGGGCGTAGCTGAGCACGTCGCCGCTTTCGTCGCCCGTCTCGGCGGCGAACCCGACGATGACGGTGCTCGGGGCGAGGCTGCCCTCGGTGCGGGATTCGACCAGCCCGGCGAGGATGTCGTCGTTCTTGGTCAGCGCGATCGAATCGGGTTCGCCCGCGCCCTTCTTGATCTTCGTGGTCGCGAGCGTGGTGGGCCGGAAATCGGCGACGGCCGCGGACATGACGACCGCGTCGGCGCCGGCGGCGTACTTGACGACCGCTTCCTGCATCTGCGCGGCGGTCTGCACGTGCACGACGTCGACCGCGGCCGGATCGCCGAGCCCGGCGACTGCACCGGCCACCAGGGTGACGTCGGCGCCGCGCTGCGCCGCGAGCCGCGCCAAGGCGTAACCCTGCTTGCCGGAGCTGCGGTTGCCCAGGAAACGGACCGGGTCGAGGGGTTCGCGGGTGCCGCCGGCGGAGATGACCAGCTTGCGGCCGACCAGGTCGCGCGGAATCGCGTCGGCGCGTTCGAGCAGCAACGTCGCGAGGGTGAAGATCTCCTCGGGTTCCGGGAGCCTGCCCGCGCCGGTGTCCTGGCCGGTGAGCCGGCCGGAGGCGGGTTCGACGACGACGACACCGCGCCGACGCAACGTCTCGACGTTCTCGACGGTGGCGGGGTGCTCCCACATCTCGGTGTGCATCGCCGGGGCGAAGATCACCGGGCACCGTGCGGTGAGCAGCGTGGCGGTGAGCAGGTCGTCGGCGCGGCCGTGCGCCGCGCGTGCCATGAGGTCGGCGGTGGCCGGGGCGACGACGACGAGGTCGGCTTCCTGGCCGAGCCGCACGTGCGGGACCTGCGGGACGTCGGCGAAGACCCCGGTCTGGACGGGATTGCCGGACAGCGCCTCGAAGGTGGCGCGGCCGACGAACTCGAGGGCGGATTCGGTCGGGATGACCCGGACCTGGTGGCCGCTCTCGGTGAAGGCGCGGATCAGCGCGCATGCCTTGTAGGCGGCGATGCCCCCGCCGACGCCGATGACGACGCGGCGGCGGCGCTGCCCGAACTCTGAGGTGTCGAGGCTCTCCACGGTGAGCGGACTCACTCGCCTTCGGTGTGCTCGAGCAGGTCCGCGTGGATCTCGCGCATGGCGATCGACAGCGGCTTCTCCTGGAGACCCGGCTCGACCAGCGGTCCGACGTACTCGAGGATGCCGTCGCCGAGCTGGTTGTAGTAGTCGTTGATCTGGCGGGCCCGCTTGGCCGCGTAGATCACCAGCGCGTACTTCGAGGAGGCGCGCTCGAGCAGCTCGTCGATGGGCGGGTTGGTGATACCCAGCGGGGGGTCGTAGACCGGAAGCTCGTTACCCGCAATGTCGGTCGCGGCTGCCTGGATGCTGCTCACTCGGTGATCTCCTGAGTATTCGCGGGAAAGAAATAGCGGTGGCCGACCGCCGGGGGCACGGCTTCTAGGAGCGCGGCCCGGGCCCGGCGTCGGGTCCAACCAACAAGGATACCAATTCGTCGCAAGCACGGTCGACGTCGTCGTTGACGACGACGGTGTCGAACTCGTCCTGCGCGGCCAATTCGGTGCGGGCCGTCTCGAGCCTGCGGGCGACCACCTCGTCGGACTCGGTTCCGCGGCCGGTGAGCCGTTCGACCAGAACCTCCCAGCTCGGCGGGGCCAGAAAGGTCAGGACCGCCTCGGGCATCGCTGCCCGGACGGCACGGGCCCCGGCCAGGTCCACCTCGACCAGCACCGGACGCCCCGCGGCGAGCGCCTCGCGGACGGGTGCGGCCGGGGTACCCGAGCGTTGCAGTCCACCGTGGATCTCCGCCCATTCGAGCAGTTCCCCGGCGTCGATCATCCGGTCGAACTCGTCGCGTCCCACGAAGTGGTAGTCCTCGCCGTCGACCTCCCCCGGTCGCGGATCCCGGGTCGTCGCCGAGACGCTGAAGTACAGGTCCGGGACGCGGGAGCGCAGGAGGCGGACGACGGTCGACTTACCGACCGCGGAGGGGCCGGCCAGAACAACCAGCCGGCCCCTCCGCGTCACGGGCGCGCTGTCCGACACGGTTTGTGCGTCAGCAACCACGGTCGTTACTCAGCGTCGAAATCGAACCTGGCGAGCAGCGCCTTGCGCTGACGGTCGCCCAGGCCGCGCAGACGACGCGTCGGGGCGATCTCCAGCTCGGTCATGATCTCCTGAGCCTTGACCTTGCCGACCTTCGGCAGGGCCTCGAGCAGGGCGGAAACCTTCATCTTGCCGAGGATCTCGTCGTTCTCGGCGTCCTTGAGCACCTGCTTGAGGTCGGTGCCGCCGCGCTTAAGGCGCTCCTTGAGCTCTGCCCGGGCACGACGGGCAGCAGCCGCCTTCTCCAGAGCAGCGGCGCGCTGCTCGTCGGTCAGCTGGGGAAGGGCCACGGTTCCTCCGTCTCATCGTTGGCAAACAGTCTTCGACCGCTGATAACCAGCGGCGATAGCGACCGTACTCACGCTCGCCGACGATTGCGAACCCACCCCCCGGCGTTCCGCTCGAAAATCCGTGCGGTAGTGGAGACGGATTCCGCGGCGCGAAACCGTCGCTGCTGCGAGTCGACGCACCGCTTCCCACCTGCGGTGACGCTGAAAAACCGCAGGTGAGGACGCCAATGTCCGATTCGGCGACGAAGCGCGTCCCGGGTCGTCGGCGAAGGGGCCCGCACCGGCTTCGAAGCCGGTCGGCCGGTTCGGAAAAATTTCTGGGCAATGCGCGTGTCGCGCCCCCTCGACCGCGTGTGTCGCCGCTCCCACCAGCACCGGGAGACACGAAACCACCCTCGCGACGGGTCCCCGGACACGACAGCGGGGCCGGACCCACAGGTGGGTCCGGCCCCGCGGCGTGAGTTCCGTCAGGCCCTCAGGAACGCGAATCCCTCGACCGCGCGGGCGGCGGCGTCGCGCAGCGCCGCGACGGTCGGCCCGGCCCGCAGCACCTCCCGGGAGACGTTCGGCACCACCGCATCGAGATGCTCGCCCGCCAGCCGGCGCACGTCGTCGGCGGTGCCACCCTGCGCACCGACGCCGGGCATGAGGATCGGCCCGTTCAGCGCGCTCAGATCGGGCGCGCTCGTCAGCGTCGCACCCACCACCACGCCGACCGACCCCAGCACCGCGGCCCCGGCGTTGCGGGCGGCGGCCTCGTCGACCATCACCTGGGCGAGCGTGCGTCCGTCCGCGACCGTCGCCTGCTGCACCTGAGCGCCCTCCGGGTTGGAGGTGGCGGCGAGCACGAACACCCCGCGTCCAGTGTCCTGCGCGAGCTGCAGGGCCGGTTCCAGCGCCCCGAAGCCCAGGTACGGCGAGACGGTCACCGAGTCCGAGCACAGCGGCGAGTCGTCGGACAGCCAGGTGCGCGCGTACGCGGCCATCGTGGAACCGATGTCGCCGCGCTTGGCATCGGCGAGGACCAGCGTTCCGCTCTCGCGCAGCGCCGCGACGGCCCCTTCGAGCACGGCGATGCCCGCCGACCCGAACGCCTCGAAGAACGCCACCTGCGGCTTGACCAGCGCGACCTTACCGGCGAACGCCTCGACGCAGCGCTCGGTGAAGGTCGCCAGGCCCGCCGCGTCGACACTCAGCCCCCACGCCCCGAGCAGTTCGGGGTGCGGGTCGATGCCGACGCACAGCGGTCCGCGTTCGGCGAGCGCCGCGTGCAGCCGCTCCCCGAACCCGGTCACGACAGCTGCTCGCCGTCGCGCAGGCCCGCCTGCATCCGCTGGATGGACCGGACACCGATCTCCCCGCGGATCGCGGCCTCGATGCCCTGGATCGCGGCCGCGGCACCCTGCACGGTCGTCACGCACGGGATGTTCGCGGCGACCGCGGCACTGCGGATCTCGTAGCCGTCGATCCGCGGCCCGGCGTTGCCCCACGGCGTGTTGATGACCATCGCGACGTCCCCGGCGCGGATACGGTCGACGACGGTCGGTGCACCCTCGGGGCGATCCTCCTCGGAGACCTTGTACACGTGCTCGCAGGGAACACCGTTGCGCTGCAAGGTTTCCGCGGTACCGATGGTCGCCATGATCCGGAATCCGAGGTCGGCGAGGTGCTTGACCGGGAAGATCATGGACCGCTTGTCCTTGTTCGCGATCGAGACGAACACCGCCCCCTCGAGCGGCAGCGAACCGTAGGCGGCGGTCTGCGACTTGGCGAAGGCCCGGCCGAAGTCGCTGTCGAGGCCCATGACCTCACCGGTGGACTTCATCTCGGGGCTGAGCAGGGTGTCGACACCGGTGCCGTCGGCGCGGCGGAACCGGTTGAACGGCAGCACCGCCTCCTTGACCGCGATGGGCGCGTCGAGCGGGGCGTGGCTGCCGTCGCCCTCGGCGGGCAGCAGACCCTGGCTGCGCAGCTCGGCGATGGTCGCGCCGAGCATGATCCGCGCGCACGCCTTCGCGAGCTGTACACCGGTCGCCTTGGACACGAACGGCACGGTGCGGCTGGCTCGCGGGTTGGCCTCGAGGACGTACAGGATGTCGTCCTTGAGCGCGTACTGGACGTTGAGCAGGCCCTTGACGCCGATGCCCTTCGCGAGCGCCGCGGTGGACCGGCGCACGTTCTCGAGGTCGGAGCGGCCGAGCGTGATCGGCGGCAGCGCGCACGCCGAGTCACCGGAGTGGATACCGGCCTCCTCGATGTGCTCCATGATGCCGCCGATGTAGACGTCGGTGCCGTCGCACAGGGCGTCGACGTCGATCTCCACGGCGTCGTCGAGGAAGCGGTCGACCAGCACCGGGCGGTCGTCGGAGATCTCGGTGGCGTTCGAGATGTAGGTCTCGAGTGCCTTCTCGTCGTAGACGATCTCCATGCCGCGGCCACCGAGCACGTAGGACGGCCGCACCAGCACCGGGTAGCCGATGCCGGACGCGATCTCCCGCGCCCCTTCGAAGGTGGTGGCGGTGCCGTACTTCGCGGCCGGCAGGTCGGCCTGCTCGAGCACCCGGCCGAACTCGCCGCGGTCCTCGGCCAGGTCGATCGCCTCGGGGCTGGTGCCGACGATCGGCACGCCCGCGGCCTTCAGGCGGCGCGCCAGGCCCAGCGGGGTCTGGCCGCCGAGCTGCACGATGACACCGGCGACGGTGCCGGACTCGCATTCGGCGCGGTACACCTCGAGCACGTCCTCGAAGGTGAGCGGCTCGAAGTACAGGCGGTCGGCGGTGTCGTAGTCGGTCGAGACCGTCTCCGGGTTGCAGTTGACCATGACGGTCTCGTACCCGGCCTCCGACAGCGTCAGCGCGGCGTGCACGCACGAGTAGTCGAACTCGATGCCCTGGCCGATGCGGTTCGGGCCGGAGCCCAGGATCAGCACCTTCGGGCGTTCGGTCTGCGGCGCGACCTCGGTCTCGGCCTCCGGATCGAGCTCGTAGGTCGAGTAGTGGTACGGGGTCTTGGCCTCGAACTCGGCGGCGCAGGTGTCGACGGTCTTGTACACCGGGTGCACGCCGAGTTCGTTGCGCAGGGCGCGGACGGCGTCCTCGTCGGCGAACTGCGCCGGGCGCAGTTCGGCGATCTGCCGGTCGGAGAAGCCGTGGTGCTTGGCGTAGCGCAGTTCCTGCTCGCCGAACGTCTCGGCGCCCCGGATCCGATCGCCCAGCTCGACGATCTGCTGGATCTGGTCGAGGAACCACGGATCGATCTTGGTGGCGTCGAAGACCTGCTCGACGGTCGCGCCGAGCTCGAACGCCTTGGCGACCGCGTAGATCCGGCCGTCGGTGGGGGTGGCGATCTCCGCGAGCAGCGCATCCACATCGCCCTCGACCTCGGGGCCGGTCCAGAAGCCGGCGCGCTTGGTCTCGAGCGAGCGCAGCACCTTGCCGAACGCCTCGGTGAAGTTGCGGCCGATCGACATGGCCTCACCGACCGACTTCATGGTGGTGGTGAGGGTGCCGTCGGCGCCGGGGAACTTCTCGAACGCGAAGCGGGGGGCCTTGACCACGACGTAGTCGAGGGTCGGCTCGAAGCAGGCCGGCGTTTCCTTGGTGATGTCGTTGACGATCTCGTCGAGGGTGTAGCCGATGGCGAGCTTGGCGGCCATCTTCGCGATCGGGTAGCCGGTGGCCTTCGACGCCAGCGCCGAGGACCGCGACACACGCGGGTTCATTTCGATGACGACGAGGCGGCCGTCGCGCGGGTCCATCGCGAACTGGATGTTGCAGCCGCCGGTGTCCACGCCGACCTCGCGCAGGATGGCGATCGAGAGGTCGCGCATCTTCTGGTACTCGCGGTCGGTCAGGGTCATCGCCGGCGCGACCGTGATCGAGTCGCCGGTGTGCACGCCGACCGGGTCGACGTTCTCGATGGAGCAGACGATCACGACGTTGTCGCGGCCGTCGCGCATGAGCTCGAGCTCGTATTCCTTCCAGCCGAGGATGGACTCCTCGATCAGGACGTTCGCGGTCGGCGACGCGGCGAGACCGCCACCGGCGATGCGCTCGAGGTCCTCGTCGTTGTAGGCCATGCCGGAGCCGAGGCCACCCATCGTGAAGGACGGGCGCACCACGACGGGGAAGCCGAGTTCGGCGACGGTCGCGCGGACCTCGTCCATGGTGAAGCAGACCCGCGAGCGGGCGGACTCGCCGCCGCACTTGGTGACGATGTCCTTGAACATCTGCCGGTCCTCGCCGCGCTGGATGGCGTCGAAGTCGGCGCCGATCAGCTCGACGTTGTACTTGTCGAGGATGCCCTGCTCGGACAGCGCGACCGCGGTGTTCAGCGCGGTCTGGCCGCCGAGGGTCGCGAGCACGGCGTCGATCGGGGTGCCGTTGGCGGCCTCGGTGGCGATGACCTTCTCGACGAACTCGGCGGTGATGGGCTCGATGTAGGTGGAGTCGGCGAACTCCGGGTCGGTCATGATCGTGGCCGGGTTGGAGTTGACGAGGCTGACCCGCAGGCCCTCCTCGCGCAGCACCCGGCACGCCTGGGTGCCGGAGTAGTCGAACTCGCAGGCCTGGCCGATGACGATCGGCCCGGAGCCGATGACCAGGATGTGGGAGAGATCTGTACGGCGTGGCATTAGGACTTGTCTCCCTCGAGCATGCTGGCGAATCGATCGAACAGGTAGGCGGCGTCGTGCGGGCCGGCCGCCGCTTCCGGGTGGTACTGCACCGAGAAGGCGCTGCCGTCGAGCAGGCGGACACCTTCGACGGCACCGTCGTTGGCGCAGGTGTGGCTGATCACGGCGCGGCCGAACGGGGTGTCGAACTCCTGGCCCGCCTCACCCTCGAGCGCGAAACCGTGGTTCTGCGCGGTGATGGCGATGCGGCCGGTCTCATGTTCGACGACCGGGATGTTGATGCCGCGGTGCCCGAACTTCATCTTGTAGGTGTTCAGGCCCAGGGCGCGTCCGAGGATCTGGTTGCCGAAGCAGATGCCGAACAGCGGCAGGCCCTGCCCGAGCACCTCTTTGGTCAGGTGCACCGCCCCGTCCGCGGTTGCCGGGTCGCCGGGGCCGTTGGACAGGAACACACCGTCGGCCTTCAGGTCGAGGATGTCGTGCAGCGTCGCAGTGGACGGCAGTACGTGCACCCGCATCCCGCGTTCGGCGAACATGCGCGGGGTGTTGGTCTTGATGCCGAGGTCGATGGCCGCGACCGTGAACCGGGCCTCGCCCCCGACGGGCTCGACGACGTATCCGCTGGTGGTGGTGACCTCGCCGGCGAGGTCGGCGCCGAGCATCGACGGCTGGGACTTGACCCGCTCGAGCAGTTCCGCGTCCGAGGCGAGGGCGTCGCCGGAGAAGACGCCGGCGCGCATGGAGCCGCGGGTGCGCAGGTGCCGCACGAGTGCGCGGGTGTCGATGCCGGCGATGCCGACCACACCCTGGCGGACCAGTTCGTCCTGCAGGGAGCCGGTGGCCCGCCAGCTGGAGGTGCGGCGGGAGGGGTCGCGCACGACGTAGCCGGCGACCCAGATCTTCGCTTCCGCGGAGTCGCCGGTCGGGCCGACGGACTCGTTGTCCTCCTGGTTCCAGCCGGTGTTGCCGATCTGCGGTGCCGTCGACACCACGATCTGCCGGTGGTAGCTGGGGTCGGTGAGCGTCTCCTGGTAGCCGGTCATGCCGGTGCTGAACACGGCCTCACCGAGGGTCTGGCCGACCGCTCCGAAGGTGGTGCCGCGGAAGATCCGCCCGTCCTCGAGCACCAGTACCGCGGTGCCGCCGCCGAAATTACCGCCGCTCATGCGTTCTCTCCGTTCTGCTCGACCTCACCAGAGCTGTCCGCATCAGCTGAAATCTCACGTGCTGTGATCGTCACTGTCCTGAATCTTCGTTCGTCGCGTCCACCCACGAGGGGTAGACAGTCTTGTCGTCGCCGCGGAACCCGGTGTCGATCTCGGTTCCGGAGGGCAGTTGCCAGCGGATGACCAGGACCCCGTCCTTGGTCATGACCTTCCCGGCCAGGCCGCGTTCGGTGCGGATCGCGCGGATCGAGTCCTGCGGAATCCAGATCGGCGAGGCACCGTCGCGGTCGAGGAGTACCCCACTGCGGTAGCGGCTGATCTCGGCCGCGGCCCGGTATCCCAGGTCGCCGACCGCGATCCGGTCCTGCCAGCTCGGTGCGAGGGTGCTGCCCACGTACAGGCCGGTGCTGGGGGCCAGCACCTGCTCCCCCAGGTCCGTCGGCACGGCGGGGAGTTCCCCGACGGCGTCGGCTTGGCGGCGGGCGCGTCCGCGCCAGCCCTTCCACATGAGCAGGACCAGCACGACCCACAAGAGCAGGAATCCGAGGGTGATCAGAACCCGGTCCATCGCGCTACCTCCCGCCGGTCCGCGGGCGGACCGCGCCGTCGCGGGCGGTGATCCTGCCGCGCAGCACGGTCGCGGTGACCTTGGCGGGCAGCGTCATCTCCTCGTACGGGGTGTTGTTCGAGATGCTCGCCAGTTCCGGTCCGCGCACCGTCCATTCGGTGTCCGGGTCGACGAGCACGACGTTGGCCGGTTCCCCGACCGCGAGCGGGCGGCCCTGGTCGTCGAGTCCCACGATCTCGGCGGGCCGTTCGCTCATCACCTTCGCGACCCCGCGCCAGTCGAGCAGGCCGGGCCGGACCATCGTCTCGACGACGATGGACAGGGCCGTCTCGAGCCCGAGCATGCCGGGCCGAGCCTGCGAGAACTCGCAGCACTTGTCCTGTTCGGCGTGCGGGGCGTGGTCGGTGGCCACACAGTCCAGCACACCCTCGGCGAGGCCGCGGCGCAATGCCTCGACGTCGGAACGTTCCCGCAGCGGCGGGTTGACCCGGTTGACGCCGTCGTAGGTCTCGAGCCGCGAATCGTCGAGCAGCAGGTGATGGGGAGTCACCTCGGCGGTGATCGAAATCCCCTGTCCCCGAGCCCATTTGACGAGTTCGACGGTACCCGCGGTGGACGCGTG
>NZ_JBMBTE010000141.1:0-11508 GCF_048897285.1 Rhodococcus sp. O3 | reverse complement strand
TTCCGGCACGGCCGTGAACAACATTCCGGTGGCGTTGCGGCTGAGCGGAGCGCTCGACGTCGCGGCACTCACCGCCGCGGTCTCGGATGTCGTGGCGCGCCACGAGGTGCTCCGTACCTACTACCCGGAGTTCGACGGCGTGGGACAGCAGGTCGTGCTGCCCGTCGCCGACGCCCCGGTGTTGGGGGTCGAGCGTGTCGACGCCGAGCGCGTCACCGAGCGGGTCGCCGAGCTGATCGGTACCGGCTTCGATGTCACCGCCGAGGTGCCCTTCCGTGCCGCACTGCTCGAATTGTCCCCCGGCGAGTTGTCCCCGAACGAGCGGATTCTGGTGCTCGTGGCGCACCACATCAGCGCCGACGGATTCTCCATGGGCCCGCTCGCCCGCGACGTGATGGTGGCCTACGCGGCCCGCTCGCGGGGCGAGGCGCCGTCGTGGGCACCGCTCGAGGTGCAGTACGCGGACTTCGCGCTGTGGCAGCGCGAGGTCCTCGGCGACGAGGACGATCCGGAATCGCTGATCTCCGACCAGCTCGCCTACTGGTCCGAGACCCTCGCCGGAACCCCGGACGTGCTGGACCTGCCCACCGACCGGCCCCGGCCGGCGCAGGCGACCTATCGCGGCGACACGCACCGCTTCGAGCTGCCGGCGGACGTGTTCGCCGCCGTCGAACGGTTCGCGTCCGAGCAGTCGGCGACGCCGTTCATGGTGGTGCACGCGGCGTTCGCGGTGCTGCTGGCACGCCTGTCGGGCACCGAGGACATCGTCATCGGGTCGCCGGTCGCCGGTCGCGGTGAGGCCGCGCTCGACGACCTGGTCGGCATGTTCGTCAACACCGCGGTGCTGCGCACCGTCGTCGACGGCTCCGAGTCGTTCACCGATCTGCTGCGCCGGGTCCGCGAAGGCGACCTCGCCGCGTTCGGTCACGCCGACGTTCCGTTCGAGCGTCTCGTCGACGAGCTCGATCCCGTCCGCTCGCAGGCGCATTCGCCGATCTTCCAGGTGGTGCTGGCCTTCCAGAACCTGGCCGCGGGAACGTTCGAGCTCGGCGACCTGTCGGTGGCGCCGGTCGAGGCCGACGCCCACATCGCGAAGTTCGACCTGCAGCTCACCGTCGTCCCGGGAGACCGGGACGAAGGCGCGGCCGTGCCCGCGATGTTCGAGTACGCGACCGATCTGTTCGACGACTCGACGGTCGCCGCGTTCGCGGAGCGTTTCGTGCGGCTGCTCGCGGCACTGACCGGTGCCCCGAATCAGTCCGTCGGGGACGCCGATCTGTTCGCTCCCGGCGAGCTCGCCGGGCTCCTGGCGCACGCCGGACCGGCCGGTCCGGAGCCGCGTACGCTGCCCGAGCTGATCGCCGCGGCCGTCGCCGCGAACCCCGACGGGGTCGCGGTCCGCTGCGAGGATCGCGAGCTCACCTACCGTGAGCTGGACGCGCGTTCGTCGCAGCTCGCCCGCGTGCTGCTGCAGCGCGGTGTCGGTGCCGAGCAGCTCGTCGCGGTCGCGATTCCGCGATCGATCGAATCGGTGCTCGCGGTCTGGGCCGTGACGAAGACCGGTGCCGCCTTCGTCCCGGTGGACGCGAACTACCCGGCGGACCGGATCGAGCACATGGTCACCGATGCGCGCGCCGCGGTCGGTCTGACCCTGGCGCAGCACGTCGAGGCGCTGCCCGGCGTCACCGACTGGATCGTCCTCGACGACGCCGCGGTGCAGGCGTCGGTCGAGGCGGAAGCGGCGACTCCGGTGGCCGAGGCCGAACTGCCCCTCCCGATTCGGGTCGAGCAGGTGGCGTACGTCATCTACACGTCCGGCTCCACGGGTAAGCCCAAGGGTGTCTCGGTCACGCACGCGGGTCTGCACAACTTCTGTGTCGAGCAGCGCGAGCGCTACCGTCCCGGCCCGGATTCCCGGATCCTGCACGTGTCGTCGCCGAGCTTCGACGCATCGATGCTCGAGCTGCTGCTCGCGCTCGGCGCGTCCTCGACGATGGTGATCTCGCCCGCCGCCGTGTTCGGTGGTGCAGAGCTGGCGGAACTCATTCGCCGCGAACGGGTTTCGCACGCGTTCATCACCCCTGCGGTGCTGGCGTCGATGGATCCGTCCGGTCTGGATTCGCTGCAGCACCTCGCCGCCGGTGGTGAGGCGGTGCCCGCCGACGTCGTCGCACGCTGGGCGCCCGGTCGTTCGCTGTACAACGGCTACGGCCCCACCGAGACCACGATCATGGCGAACATCTCGGAGCCGATGGTGCCGGGCGCACCGATCACCATCGGTGGCCCGATCCGCGGGATGCGCGAGGTCGTGCTCGACGCGCGGCTGCGCCCGGTCCCCGTCGGCGTCGTCGGCGAGCTGTACATCTCGGGAGTCCAGCTTGCACGCGGGTATCACGCCCGCGGCGCACTGACCGCCGACCGGTTCGTCGCCGACCCGTACGGCGAACCCGGCGAGCGGATGTACCGCACCGGCGACGTCGTGCGGTGGACCCCGAGCGGGGAGATCGCCTACGTCGGCCGCAGCGACCACCAGGTGAAGATTCGCGGCCTCCGGGTCGAACTCGACGAGATCGACGCCGTGCTCGTCTCGCACGAGCGCGTGGACTTCGCGGCGACGATCGGCCACGAGACCCCGACCGGTGGCACCGCCGTCGTGTCGTACGTCGTCCCCGCCGCCGGCGCCGACCTGGACACCGAGGCGCTGCGGGAGTTCGCGGCGACCTCGCTGCCCGCGCACATGGTGCCGGTCGTCGTGATCCCGCTCGACGCGATCCCGCTGACCCCGGTCGGCAAGCTGGACCGCAGGGCGCTGCCGGAACCGGTGTTCGAGGCCAAGGCGTTCCGTGCGCCGTCGACGCCGATCGAGGAGATCGTCGCCGGGGTGTTCGCGGATGTGCTCGGCGTCGACCGCGTCGGGGCGGACGACGACTTCTTCGATCTCGGTGGCAACTCGCTGATCGCGACGCAGGTCGCGGCGCGGCTCGGCGCGGCACTCGACACCACGGTCCCGGTCCGGGAACTGTTCGAGGCGCCGGCCGTCGGGACGCTCGCGGCCCGGCTGGAAGGGCTCGCCGGCGGGGGTGGCCGCGCGCCGCTCACGGCCGGTCCGCGCCCGGAGATCGTGCCGCTCTCGCTCGCGCAGCAGCGCATGTGGTTCCTGAACCGGTTCGATCCGGCTTCCGGGTCCTACAACATCCCGCTGGCGATCCGGTTGTCCGGCACGCTGGACGTGGCGGCGCTGCAGGGCGCGGTCGGCGACGTGATCGGCCGGCACGAGATCCTCCGCACCGTCTATCCCGAACTCGACGGCAGAGGACACCAGGTGGTGCTGCCGGTCGCCGACGCCCTGCCGGACCTGACTCCCGAACGGGTCGGCGCGGACGAGCTGCCCGACCGGGTGCGCGCCCTGGCGTCGGCGGGATTCGATGTGACCGAGGCGATTCCGGTCCGGATCCGGCTGTTCGCGGTCGACGAGACCGAGCACGTCCTCGTGCTGGTCATGCACCACATCAGCGGTGACGGCTTCTCGCTCGGTCCGCTGACCCGTGACGTCATGGTCGCGTACACCGAGCGGGCCGCGGGACGCCTGCCCGAATGGGCGCCGCTGCCGGTGCAGTACGCCGATTTCGCGCTGTGGCAGCGGGCCGTCCTCGGTACCGAGGACGATCCGGACTCGCAGATCTCGGCACAGCTCGGCTACTGGCGAGAGGCACTCGCCGGACTGGCCGACGACCTCGAGCTGCCCACGGACCGGCCACGGCCGGCGATGCCGTCCATGGCGGGCGCGTACCACGCGTTCACGCTCGAGCCCGAGCTGCACCGCGGGCTGACCGAACTCGCGCGCGCACACAACACCTCGATGTTCATGGTGGTGCACGCGGCGCTGGCGGTCCTGCTGGCGCGGCTCACCGGCGGCCGCGACATCGCGGTCGGCACCGGTGTCGCGGGACGCGGCGAACCCGAACTCGACGACCTGATCGGCATGTTCGTCAACACGCTCGTGCTGCGCACCGATGTCGATCCGTCCCGGTCGTTCGGTGAGCTCGTCGACCGCGCCCGGGAAACGGACCTGTCGGCATTCGCGAACGCCGATCTGCCGTTCGAGCGTCTCGTCGAGGTTCTCGATCCGGCACGGTCGTCGGGACGTCACCCGTTCTTCCAGGTGATGTTGTCGCTGCAGAACTTCCGGCCGGTGTCCTTCGAGCTGCCGGGCCTGACGATCAGCGGCCTCGACACCGGAGAGGTCGCGGCCAAGTTCGATCTGATGCTGACGCTCGAGGGCACCTACGACGGCGCGGGTGATCCGGACGAGTTGATCGCCGGGTTCACCTACGCCACCGACCTGTTCGACGCCGCCACCGTCGAGCGGTTCGCCGAGCGGTTCACCCGGATCGTGGAGGCGGTCGTCACGAAGCCCGACGTGACCGTCGGCGACATCGACATCATGGGTGCCGGCGAACGCGCACAGTTCCAGGCCCGCACGACCGACACGGAATCCGAGTCGGGGGCCACGGCCCGCAACCTGGTGTCGGTGCTCATGTCCACCGTCGAGTCCGACCCGGAGGCTCCGGCGCTCGCGGACGGCGAGGACGAGGTCTCCTACGCCGAGCTGGATGCGAGGTCGTCGCGTTCGGCCCGGTTCCTGCTCGGTCGCGGTATCGGCACCGGAAGCCGGGTCGGTATCCGGATGCCGCGCTCGGTGGACCGCGCCGCCGCCGTGTGGGCCGTCCTCAAGACCGGCGCCACGGTCGTCCTCCTCGACGAGGCAGTGTCCGACGAGGCAGTGTCCGGCGGGGCAGTGTCCGGCGGGGCGGGGCTCGACGTCGTGCTCGGTGTCGCCGGGGACCCCGCCGATGCGTCGGTGATCGTCCTGGACGATCCGGACACGACCGCGGCGATCGAGGCACAGTCCGGGACCCCGGTGACCTACGCGGACCTGACACGTCCGATCCGGGGCGACGACCCGGCATTCGTGCTCGCTGCCGGCACCGAACGGGAACGGGTGATCGGCCACGCGGCCGCGGCGGACGTCGCCGCCCGGCTCGCGACCCGCACCGGCGTCGACTACGAGTCCCGCACGCACGTGCACGGGCCCGCCGACTCGGAGGCCGCGGTGCTCGAGCTGCTCGTGGCCGCCACTGCCGGTGCCGCCCTGGTGGCTCCGCAGGAACGCGCGGCGTCGTTCGAGGACGAGCTCGCCGATCAGTGGGTGACGCACCTGTTCGTCGGGTCACCCGGCGCGCCCCGGTTCGACGACGGAATTCCCGAGGACCTCGGTGCGATGGTGTTCGTGGACGTGCAGCCGGAGCCCGGATACGAGGACCTGCTGGGGGCCGACGGTCCGGATCTGTTCACCGACGTGGTCATCGCCGCCGACGGCGGCCGGTAGGGGGAGCGGCAGCTCGATCGGTCGCCGCGCGGGCCGGAACCCGGACCGCGCGGCGGCCCGGGTTCCGGGCGCGCCAGGTCGCGATCGTGTAACGAATCGGCGCGCCGCGAGGGTATAGAGTTGACGCTTTCGTGCACGCATCAGCCGGATGTGGCGCCGAAGCGCCGGCTCGTACCATGGAGCGGGTTGTTGGGTCAATAGACGAGAGAGCCCCGCGTCGCGCTGCGACCGAGGTTCTCCTGTCCTGGGCATGAGGGGTTGTTAACGAATGACGGCTGACGAGACCGGTGCCAAGGCTGCAGGTGGGGCACGCCGCAGGACCGGCTCCAGCAGGCCCGCTCGTCGACGCCGCACACGTGCACTGACCCTCCCGCAGTTGCTCGCCGCGGCCGTGGAGATGGACCCGACGGCCACCGCGGTCGTCCTCGGCGACCGCCGCCTGACCTACGGCGAGCTCGACGAGCAGTCCTCCCGCCTCGCGCGCGTCCTGATCGCGCGCGGCGCGCGGCCCGAGACGTTCGTCGCACTCGGACTCACCCGTTCGATCGAATCGGTTCTCGCCTGGTGGGCCGTCGCGAAGACCGGTGCCGCCTTCGTTCCGATGGACCCGACCTATCCCGCCGACCGCATCGAGCACATGGTCACCGACTCCGGCTCGCGCTTCGGCCTCACCGTCACCGAGCACCGCGACCGCCTGCCCGACTCGGTGGAATGGCTCTCTCTCGACAGCGCGGAATTGGCCGCCGAGTGCGCGGCGGTGTCCGGGGCGCCCGTCACCTACGCGGACCGCGTCGGATCGCTCTCCGTCGACAACACCGCGTACGTCATCTACACGTCCGGCTCCACCGGCCTCCCGAAGGGTGTCACGGTCACCCACGGGGGCCTGTCGAATCTGTCGGCCGAGCAGCGCGAGCGGTTCAAGATCGACTCGTCCTCCCGCACCATGCATTTCGCGTCGCCGAGCTTCGACGCGTCGATCCTCGAGCTGCTGCTCGCGGTCGGTGCCGGGGCGACCATGGTCATCGTGCCGCCGACGGTCTACGGCGGTGACGAACTCGCCGAACTGCTGCGGAAGGAGCGGGTCACCCACGCGTTCATCACACCGGCCGCGCTGGCGTCGATGGATCCGGCCGGGCTGGACTCGCTGCGCGCGGTCATGGTCGGTGGTGAGGCCTACTCCACCGAGCTGATGGCGAAATGGGCCGGCGACCGCGACTTCTTCAACGTGTACGGGCCGACCGAGGCCACCGTCATCGCGACCAGCAGCGACCCGCTCGACGCGGACGGCCCGATGCCGATCGGTGTCGCCCTACGGGGTGTCTCGGCACACATCCTCGACGGCCGCCTCAACCCGACGCCGATGGGTGTCGCCGGTGAGCTGTACCTTTCCGGACCGGGCGTCGCGCGCGGCTACCACCGGCGTCACGGCCTGACCGCAGAACGCTTCGTCGCGAACCCGTTCACGGACGACGCGGGCACCGAGCCCGGCGCGCGCATGTACCGGACCGGCGACGTCGTGCGCTGGATCGACGGTCCGACCGGGCCGGTCATCGAGTACGTCGGCCGCAGCGACTTCCAGGTCAAGGTCCGCGGCTTCCGCATCGAACTCGGTGAGATCGACGCCGCGCTGTCCGCGCACGACTCCGTCGAGTTCGCCGCGACCGTCGGGCACACGTCCGCGACCGGCGTGACGACGCTGGTGTCGTACGTGCTGCCCGCGGCCGGATCGGTCGTCGACCAGGACGCTCTCAAGGAATTCGTGGGTCGGTCGCTGCCGTCCCACATGGTCCCCTCCGTGGTGATGACCCTCGACGCGATCCCCCTCACCGGGAACGGCAAGCTGGATCGGAAGGCCTTGCCGGAACCGGTGTTCGAAGCCAAGGAGTTCCGCGCTCCGTCGACCCCGACCGAGGAGACCGTCGCGGCCGTGTTCGCCGACCTGCTCGGTGTCGAACGTGTCGGCGTCGACGACGACTTCTTCGAACTCGGCGGCAACTCCCTGATCGCGACCCAGGCGGTGGCCCGCCTCGGAGCCTTCGTCGACACCCGCCTTCCCGTGCGGGACCTGTTCGAGTTCTCCACCGTCGAAGCCTTCGCCGCCTACCTCGATTCGCTCGGCGATGTGGCAGGGCGCATCCCGCTCGTGCCGCAGGACCGGGGCACCGTTGTCCCGTTGTCGCTCGCGCAGCAGCGGATGTGGTTCCTCAACCGGTTCGACACCACGTCGACCGTCAACAACATCCCGTTGGCGATCCGCCTCACCGGCCGCCTCGACGTCGCGGCACTGCGCGCGGCGATCGGCGACGTCGTCGAGCGGCACGAGATCCTGCGGACGGTCTACCCGGAGCTCGACGGCACCGGGCACCAGGTGGTTCTCCCCACCGCCGAGGTCGTCGACGAACTGATCCCCGTTCCGTCGACCGCAGACGAAATCCTCTCGAACGTGGTCGATTTCGTCGACGAGGGATTCGACGTCACCAGCGCGGTCCCGATGCGGATCCGCCTGTTCGCGCTCGGCGAGGACGAACACGTGCTCGTTCTCGTCGTGCACCACATCAGCGCCGACGGCTCGTCGATGGCGCCGCTGACCCGCGACGTCGTCACGGCGTACGCGGCCCGGAGCGTCGGGTCGGCGCCGGCCTGGGAACCGCTGCCGGTCCAGTACGCGGACTTCGCGCTGTGGCAGCGCCGGGTCCTCGGTTCCGAGGACGATCCGGACTCGCTCATCGCCGGACAGCTCGACTACTGGAAGAACACGCTCGCCGGTCTGCCCGACGAACTCGCCCTGCCGACCGACCGCCCCCGGCCGCAGACCGCGTCGAACGCCGGTGCGATGTACCGCTTCCCGATCGACGCGGATCTCGTCGCACGCCTCGAAGCGGTGGCCGCCGGCCGGCACGGCACCCTGTTCATGGTGGTCCACAGCGCGCTCGCCGTGCTGCTGGCCCGCCTGTCCGGCACCGAGGACATCGCGATCGGCACGCCCGTCGCGGGACGCGGCGAGCAGGCGCTCGACGACCTGGTCGGCATGTTCGTCAACACCCTCGTGCTGCGGACCCAGGTCTCGCCCGCAGCCACCTTCGCCGAACTCCTCGCCCAGGCTCGCGAGACCGACCTGGGTGCGTTCGGGCACGCCGATCTGCCGTTCGAGCGGCTCGTCGAGGTGCTCAACCCCGTCCGGTCGCAGTCGCGGCACCCGCTGTTCCAGGTGGCGCTGTTCTTCCAGAACCTCGAGGAAGCGCACCTCGACCTCGCGGGCCTGCGCGTCGAGGGGCTCGACTCCGGCACGACGACCTCACGGTTCGACCTGCAGCTGACCCTGGCCACCGACAGCGAGACCGACGGCATGGTCGGCATGCTCACCTATGCCACCGCGCTGTTCGACGAATCGTCGGTCGTGGAGATCTCGAAGCGGCTGCTGCGCATCCTCGACGCGGTCTCCACCGATCCCACGGTGACGATCGGGGACCTCGAGATCCTCGGCGCCGACGAGCGCCGCGCCCTGCTCGACACGTGCAACGACACCGAGCACGCGATCGCGGACCATCTGCTGCTCGACGGATTCGACGCGCAGGTTGCCCGCACCCCCGACGCGACCGCCCTCGTGTACGAGGGTCGCGAGCTCACCTACGGCGAGTTCGATGCCGAGGTCAATCGTCTTGCGCGGCACCTGATCTCCCTCGGTGTCGGACCGGAGTCCCGGGTCGCGCTGGCGATGCGCCGGTCCGTCGAACTCGTCGTCGGCATGTACGCGGTGCTCCGCGCGGGCGGCGCCTACGTGCCCGTGGACCCGGACCACCCGGCCTCGCGCACCGAGTACATCCTCGACGCTGCCGAACCCGTCTGCGTGCTCACCACCGAGCGCGACGATCTCACGCTGCCCGAGCGCATCCCGGTCCTGCATCTGGACACCCTCGACCTCGCGCACCTGCCGGCCACGCCGGTCCTGGCGAGCGAGCGCACCGGGGTACTGCGTCCGGACAACACCGCCTACGTCATCTTCACCTCCGGATCCACCGGACGCCCGAAGGGTGTCGCGGTTCCGCACGGCGCGATCGCGAACCAGATGGCCTGGATGCAGGGCGAATACGCCTTCACCGAGGCCGACGTCTATCTCCAGAAGACCGCCACCACGTTCGACGTGTCGCTGTGGGGATTCTTCCTGCCGCTGCGGGTCGGCGCGACGCTCGTCGTCGCGACACCCGACGGGCACCGGGACGCCGAGTACGTCGCCCGCACCATCCGGGAACGGTCCGTCACCGTCACCGATTTCGTGCCGTCGATGCTCGCGGTCTTCGTCTCGTACGCGGACCCGGCCGACCTGGTGACGCTGCGCGACGTGTTCGTCATCGGTGAGGCTCTGCCCGCGCAGACTGCGCACGCGTTCGCGTCGGTCTCGTCGGCCGGACTGCACAACCTGTACGGGCCGACCGAGGCGGCCGTGTCGATCACCTACCGGCAGGCCGCGCTCGACGACGCCGGGTCGGTCCCGATCGGTGTGCCGCAGTGGAATTCGAAGGTGTACGTGCTCGACGGCCGGCTGCGTCCCGTGCCGTTCGGTGTCGCGGGTGAGCTGTATCTGTCGGGTGTCCAGCTCGCGCGCGGGTATCACGGCCGGGTCGACCTGACCAGCGACCGTTTCGTCGCCGACCCCTTCGGTCTCTCCGGCGATCGCATGTACCGCACCGGCGACCTCGTCCGCTGGACCCGCACGGCCGACGGTGCACCGGAACTGGTGTACATCGGCCGAACCGACTTCCAGGTGAAGTTCCGCGGGCAGCGCATCGAGCTCGGCGAGATCGAGACGGCCCTGCTCGCCGACCCCACCGTTATGTCCGCATCGGTGCAGGTCGTCGCGACCCCGACCGGCGATCAGCTCGTGGCCTACCTCGTCGCCGAGGCCGGCGCCGACATCGACGAGCAGTCGCTGCTCGCCGGGCTCGGCAAGAGCCTGCCGTCGTACATGGTTCCGGCGGCCGCCGTCGTCCTCGACGCGTTCCCGCTCAATGCGTCCGGCAAGCTCGACCGCAAGGCGCTGCCCGAGCCCGTATTCGAGACCCGTGCGTTCCGTGCCCCCACCACCCCGGTGGAGGAGATCGTCGCCGCGGTGTTCGGCGAGGTGCTCGGCGTCGATCGGGTCGGTCTCGACGACGACTTCTTCGCGCTCGGCGGCAACTCCCTGATCGCGACCCAGGTCGCGGCGCGACTCGGCGCCGCCCTCGAGGTCCGCGTTCCGGTGCGGGAACTGTTCGAAGCCTCCTCGGTGGAAGGCCTCGCCGCCCGGCTCGAGTCGCACGCCGGTGCCGGTGGACGCGCTGCGCTCACGGCGCAGGTGCGCCCGGAGCGGGTTCCGTTGTCGCTGGCGCAGTCCCGCATGTGGTTCCTCAACCGGTTCGACCCGGATTCGACCGCCTACAACCTGCCGATGGCGCTGCGGATCCGCGGTGCCCTCGACGTCGACGCGCTGCGCGCGGCGGTCGCCGACGTGGTGGCGCGGCACGAGTCGCTGCGCACCGTCTACCCGGAGACCGTCGACGGGCCCGTCCAGGTGATCCTGCCCGCGGGACGGGCCTCGGTCGCGATGGACGTCGTCTCGGTCGACGAGGCGTCGATCGGCGCGGCGATGGCCGCCTTCGTCGGGCAGCCGTTCGACGTGACCACCGAGATTCCGCTCCGCGCCAGGGTTTTCGAGATCGGTGCCGACGACTTCGTGGTCGTCACGGTCGTCCACCACATCTCCGCCGACGGCTCGTCCGGCGGGCCGTTCGTCCGCGACCTGGTCACCGCGTACACGTCCCGGGTCGGCGGCGGCGTGCCGTCCTGGGAACCGCTCGCGGTGCAGTACGCGGACTACGCGCTGTGGCAGCGGTCGGTGCTGGGCTCGGAGGACGATCCGTCCTCGCTCGTCTCGCAGCAGATCCGCCACTGGACCGCTGCCCTGGCCGGGCTGCCGGATCAGTTGGAGTTGCCGGCCGATCGTCCGCGTCCGGCGGTGCAGTCGGTGGCCGGTGCGCGGGTCGATGTGGCGGTGCCGGCCGAGCTGCACGGGCGGTTGGTGCAGTTGGCGCGGGCGCACAACGCGACGTTGTTCATGGTCGTGCACGCGGCGTTGTCGGTGT
>NZ_JBMBTE010000140.1:0-11792 GCF_048897285.1 Rhodococcus sp. O3 | reverse complement strand
GGCGCTCGAGGTGCCCCGACCCGACTGGCCCGCGAACGCGCATCTGATCGGCCCGCTGCTGTGGGAACCGACCGAGACCGTGCTGACCCCGCCGCCCGGCACCGGCCCGCTGGTGATGGTGGCTCCGTCCACGGCGACCACCGGTGTCGTGGGCATGCTCGACGCCGTGTGCACCGCGCTGGACGGAACCGGGATGCGGGTAGCGGCGACCATGCTCGACGGAGCCGACGGGGAACTGCCGGACTGGGCGGTCGCGGGCCGGGGCCGCCAGGATCTCCTGCTCGAGCAGGCCGACGTGGTGGTGTGCGGCGGCGGTCACGGGATGCTCGCGAAGGCGCTGAGTGCCGGAGTGCCCGCGGTGATCGTGCCCGGGGGCGGCGACCAGTGGGAACTGGCCAACCGGGCCGCCCGGCAGGGCAGCGCGCTGGTGGTGCGGCCGCTCGACCCCGTGGCGGTGCTCACCGCGGTCGAGACGATCCTGAGCGAGAAGCGTTTCGCCGCGGCCGCCCGCAGTGCCGCGGCGACCGCGAACCGGGTCGAGGATCCGGTGCAGGTCTGCCGGACCGTGGCCACTTCCTGAGCAACCCACCTGCCTGAGCACCCCACCGTTTCGACGCGACCGACCGGCGCCCACTACCGTGGACGGGGTGCGATTGACGGAATTCCACGAGCTCGTCCGGATCGAATTCGGGCAGCTCCACGGCGACGCGTTGCTCCGCGACCACGTGATTCTCTCGCTCGGCGGTCTCACCCCGGCCGAGGCGATCGAAGCAGGTCAGGAGCCGCGAGAGGTGTGGCGGGCCATGTGCGAGGAGTTCGACGTGCCGCCCTCACGCCGGTGACGCGACGAGCTGGAACGCATCGTTCGAACAATTGTTCGCCTATGCTGGTGTCGTGCACGGTGGCGTAGTTGTCCACAGGCGCCGGATCCGTCCACAGATCCGGTGGCTCACCGGTCGCCACGACGAACTTGTCGGTACCGGGCTCTAACGTCGTCGACAACAAGACGAGATTCGATGAAGGGGACCACGATGGCAGCACAGGCACACGACCGCGAGAAGGCGCTCGAGCTCGCCCTCGCGCAGATCGACAAGAGCTTCGGCAAGGGCTCCGTGATGCGACTGGGGGAGGAGGCCCACCAGCCGATCGCGGTGATTCCGACGGGATCGATCGCGCTCGACGTCGCACTCGGTATCGGCGGTCTGCCGCGCGGCCGCGTGGTCGAGATCTACGGTCCGGAATCCTCCGGTAAGACGACGGTCGCGCTGCACGCGGTGGCCAACGCACAGGCCAACGGCGGCATCGCCGCGTTCATCGACGCCGAGCACGCGCTCGACCCGGAGTACGCCCGCAAGCTCGGTGTCGACACCGACGCGCTGCTGGTGTCCCAGCCGGACACCGGTGAGCAGGCACTCGAGATCGCGGACATGCTGATCCGCTCCGGCGCGCTCGACATCATCGTGGTCGACTCGGTCGCGGCGCTCGTGCCGCGCGCCGAGATCGAGGGCGAGATGGGCGACAGCCACGTCGGTCTGCAGGCCCGCCTCATGAGCCAGGCGTTGCGTAAGATGACCGGTGCCCTCAACAACTCCGGCACCACCGCGATCTTCATCAACCAGCTGCGCGAGAAGATCGGCGTCATGTTCGGCTCGCCCGAAACCACCACGGGCGGTAAGGCTCTGAAGTTCTACGCCTCCGTCCGACTGGACGTGCGGCGGATCGAGACGCTCAAGGACGGCGGCGACGCCGTCGGTAACCGCACCCGCGTCAAGGTCGTCAAGAACAAGGTTTCGCCGCCGTTCAAGCAGGCCGAGTTCGACATCCTCTACGGTCAGGGCATCTCCAAGGAGGGCTCGCTCATCGACATGGGTGTCGAGCAGGGCATCGTCCGCAAGTCCGGATCCTGGTACACCTACGAGGGCGACCAACTCGGCCAGGGCAAGGAGAACGCGCGCAAGTTCCTGCTCGAGAACACCGACATCCGCGACGAGATCGAGAAGAAGATCAAGGAGAAGCTCGGTATCGGCGCCGTCGTCACCGACGAGGCCGAGGAAGCTGCGGACTTCTGACGCACCCTGCGTCGGGTGGTGGGCTCGGTCGACGACCGGGCCCGCCACCCTGGCATCATGGCCGCCATGACCGCGCGGCCGATTCGATTGTGTTTCTTCGGTGATTCGTTCGTCGCGGGAGTCGGTGACCCCGCGCACCGCGGCTGGGCCGGTCTGCTCGCCGAACACGCCCGGCCGGCGCTCGGTGACGTCGACTTCACCGTCTACAACCTCGGTGTCCGCCGCGACACGACCGCCGATGTCCGTGCCCGCTGGCTCGACGAGGCCCGCTGTCGCTTCCCGGACGGGTGCGACAATCGCCTGGTCCTCTCGTTCGGTGTCAACGACACGACGTTGCTGGACGACCCGGCGCAGCAAGGGGATTCGACGCGGGTGCAGCCCGCGGATTCGGTGACCAACCTCACCGCGATCCTCGACCACGCCCGCGCGTGTGGCTGGCCGGTGTTCGTCGTCGGTCCGCCACCGGTTGCCGACGAGCAGCAGAATGCACGCACCCGGCGCCTCGACGGACTGTTCGCCGAGGTGTGTGCCGAGCGGAACGTACCGTACTGCCCGGTCTTCGAGCACCTCCACGGCGACACCGCGTGGATCCGGGAAGCGGCGGCGGGGGACGGGGCGCACCCGTCCGCGCAGGGATACCGCGACCTCGCCGACGTCGTGCAGGGCGCGTGGATCACGTGGATCCGCTCGGCCGCCGCTGTCGGTGGGGCCCGCTAATGTGCCGGACATGGACGATCCCACGACTCCGGACCCGCACTCGGCCCCCTCGTCCGGGCGGGGCCGTCGAGGTCCGCGCCCGGAACCCGGAGGGGGCACGGAGGCGCAGGCCAAGGACGTGTGCCTGCGGCTGCTGACCGACCGGGCACGCAGCCGTGCCGAACTGGCCACGAAGCTCGCGGAGAAGGGGTTCACGGCGGAGATCACCGAGCGCACCCTCGACCGGCTCGCCGCGGTGGGCCTGGTCGACGACGCGGACTTCGCGCAGCAGTGGGTCCGGTCCCGGCACCTGTACGCCGGCAAGGGCAAACGCGCGATCGCACTCGAACTGCGCCGCAAAGGAATCGGGCAGCAGGACGCCGCGGAGGCGCTGGACCAGATCGACAGCGACGACGAACGCGAGCGCGCCGTCGAACTCGTACGCAAGAAACTGCGCACCCAACCGCCGCTGCCGACCGAGGGTGATCGACGCGAGATCGCTGCCGAGCGGGACAGGCTCGTGCGCCGGCTGGTCGGCATGCTGGCGCGACGAGGCTATTCCCAGGGCATGGCGTTCGACGTGGTGCGCAGTGAACTCGCCGAATTCGGATCGGACGCAGACGGTTTCGAGAACGGCTGAGATTGCGGGTCCCTGGTGTCCGCCCGGTGCCGACACGGTCGCGGCGGTAGGAACTTGTGGTGACGCGTCGCGTGTGATTCAGTCGTCGATGCCAAACTGAATCGAGATCGGGGGGAAATTTCGTGCAGTCGAAAGTTCGGCGCGGCGTGGCGGTTTCGGCCGTGCTGGCAGCGGGGATCATCGGTGGTCTCACCGCCGGAGGCGGAGTCGGCTCCGCTATGCCAGGGGGATGTCAATCGCTTGTATCCCCTTCGGGGAAAGCGACTTCGACGCATTGTTCGACCGGAAGTGGGCAGTTCCAGGCGGTTGCGGTCTGCCGCGATGCCGAGCGCGGGACCACCGTCTATCGCTATGGGGTATGGACGTCGCCGGGCCGGCAATCCATCGCATACTGCCAGGGCGTCGAGTACGCCTCGGATGCCGGTGTGAATCTGAAGAACTGAAGATCGGGGGGATTTTCGGATGATCGATAAGAGTCGGGTATTCGCGTGGGGAGCAGCGCTCGCACTGGGATGCGGCCTCGCGTTCGGGGGTCAGGCGTCGGCGGCGGGGTGGCCGACCGACTGCACGTATCGCACGATCGACATGGGTGCCACCGCCACGTGCTTCGGTGGCGGTGGCCAGTTCCGGGCTGTCGTCACCTGCACCGCGATAGACGGCCGGACCGTCACCAGGGTGGCTCCGCGATGGATGCGACCCGGTGAGGGAGCGTCGTTCGTGTTCTGCCCGGAATACACCGTTGCGGCGATCCACGCGGGAATCGAATCGCAGCCCGGATGAGAACGGTCCGGTCGTTGCAGCCGTGACGCGACGCGGTGTGGCGGTCCCGACAGTGAGTACAGGGGACCGCCACACGGTTCGCGTTCCGATGTCACGGCTTCTGCTCGCCGGTGATGTCCATGCCGGGAACCGCCATCACCGGGATGGTTTGCGGCTCTTCGGGTGTTACGGCGCCCTTCTTGCGGCGACCGGCCCGCAGCTGCTTCTCGACCCGGGTGGCCAGTACCGTCAGCGAACTGTTCAGCACGATCATGATCGCGGCGACCACCAGTAGCGACGGCAGATAGTTACCGTAGAACGCGCCGAGCTGCTGGCCCGAGCGTACGACCTCGACGTAGCCGATGAGGTACCCGAGCGCCGAATCCTTCAGCGCCACCACCATCTGCGAGATGATCGCCGGCAGCATCACCGTGACGGCCTGCGGAAGCAGGATCAGGCGCATGACCTGGTTCTTGCGCATACCCAGGGCGCTCGCCGCCTCGGTTTGCCCGCGGGGAAGCGACCGGATGCCGGCGCGGACCAGTTCGGCGATCACCGACCCGTTGTACAGGGTCAGGCCGGTGACCACCGCGGCCAGCGCAAGATACGAGGACTTGAACACCCGGTACTCGGCGAAGAGCTGATACATGAAGATCATCAGGATCAGCACCGGCACGGCGCGGAACAGTTCGACGACGAACCCGCACACCATGCG
Source organism: Rhodococcus sp. O3 (assembly GCF_048897285.1). Classification (NCBI taxonomy): domain Bacteria; kingdom Bacillati; phylum Actinomycetota; class Actinomycetes; order Mycobacteriales; family Nocardiaceae; genus Rhodococcus; species Rhodococcus sp. O3. The sequence continues at coordinate 6,913 of NZ_JBMBTE010000140.1, read as the reverse complement.
CACAGGGCGGTGATCCGAGAGGCGGCCGATGCCGAGGATGAAACCGAGGATCAGCGCGAGCACGATGGACAGTGCCGCGGCGATCAAGGTGCCCCGAATGCCGGGGAGCAGGTAGGTGGTCCACGATGTGGACTCGAGGAACGGCTCCCACTTGGCTGCGGTGAGCTGTCCCTTGTCGTCGAGCGCGCGGTACACGACGTATCCGGCGGCGACGAGCAGGATCACGACCAGCGCGGAGATCGCATGGTAGGTCGCTCGGGCCCGCGGGCCGGGGGCGTCGTAGAGGACGGTTGCGCGGGCGCTCATCGTGCCACCTCGTAGCGCTTTCCGAGCCAGCCGAACAGCAGGCCCATCGGGAGGGTGAGGATGACGAAGCCGAGGGCGAAGATGCCACCGACGAGGAAGATCGCCGCTTCGGTCTCGATCATCTCCGACATCAGCAGTGATGCTTCCGCCACGCCGATCACGGACGCGATCGTGGTGTTCTTCGTCAGCGCGATCAAGACACTGCCGAGCGGCGCGATGACCGCGCGAAACGCCTGGGGAAGCACGATCAGCCGCAGATTCTGAATGAACGTCAACCCCAGCGACCGCCCCGCCTCGGATTGGCCGACGTGGACGGTGTTGATACCCGAGCGCAGAGATTCGCACACGAACGACGCGGTGTAGACGCTCAGCCCGAGTACCGCCAGACGGAAATTGTTGTCGATGATGAACGTCGGCGACGACTGAGGCGCCAGATTCACGCCGAGGACCTGGGACAGGCCGAACAGGCAGAAGATGATGATCAGCGTGAGCGGGGTGTTGCGGAAGATCGTCACGTACGCGGCCGCGAACGCGCGTGCCACCGGAATCGGCGACACCCGCATCGCGGCGAGGATCGTCCCGAGGACGAGCGCACAGATCGCGGACAACACGGTCAGCTGGATGGTCGTCCAGAACGCGTCGAGTAGTTGGCTGCCGTACTTGTTCAACAGGTCCACAGATCAGCTCCAGGGCTCGGATCGATGCCGGGCAGTGCCCTCGGCGGGGCCGGGAACGGTCGTCACCGGTCCGGCCGGTCCTCGATTCCGTGGGACCGGCCGGACCCGTGGGTCACTCGACGGTCGGCGGGTTCTCGGGTGAGGGCTGGTAGCCGGACCCACCGAAGTTCGCATCGAAGGATGCCTGCCACGCGCCGCTCGCGATCATCTCGGTGATGGCATCGTTGATCGCGGTGCGGGACGCCTCGTCGCCCTTGGCCAAACCGATGCCGTAGCGCTCGGTCGTGAACGGCTCACCGACGACCTTGAGCTCGCCCGGGTATTGAGCCGCGTATCCCGCGAGGATGATGTCGTCGGTGGTCAGCGCATCGACGCTGCCGTTGCGGAGCAGCTCCACACACGCCGAATAGGTGTCGACCTCCTGCAGCTGCACCTGCTGGGCGAAGTTCTCCTTGACGTTCTGGGCGGGGGTCGAACCCTTCACCGAGCACAACTTCTTGTTGTTGTTCAGCGACTCGGGGCCCGTGATGTCGGTGTTGTCGGACCGCACCAACAGTGACTGGCCGGCGATGAAGTACGGACCGGCGAAGTCCACCTTCTCCTTGCGGCTGTCGGTGATCGAGTACGTGCCGACGATGTAGTCGACCTCACCGTTCTGGATGAGCGTCTCACGCTGCGCGGACGGCGCTTCCTTGAACGTGATGTTTTCCTCGGTCACGCCGAGCTGACCGGCGACGTACTTCGCCACGTCGACGTCGAAACCGCTGAAGGTACCGTCCGGGTTGCGCTGTCCGAGCCCCGGCTGGTCGAACTTGATGCCGATCGTCAGATTCCCGGCCTCGGCGGACTCGAGGGCGCTTCTCTGCTCCTCGCCGCCACACGCGGTGGCGGCGAGCGCAACGGCGAGCGCGCCGAGGCCCAGGCGGACGGTGCGGGACAGTTTCATTCGGACTACCTCCAGTGATCGGGCTGACGGGTCAGTGGCTGAGGATCTTGCCGAGGAAGTCCTTCGCGCGATCGGACTTCGGGGCGGTGAAGAAGGTGTTCGGGTCGGTGTCCTCGACGATCTGCCCGTCCGCCATGAACAGCACGCGGTCGCCGGCCTTGCGGGCGAAACCCATCTCGTGGGTGACGACGAGCATGGTCATGCCCTCCTTCGCGAGGGAGGTCATCACGTCGAGCACCTCCTGGACCATCTCGGGGTCCAGCGCGGAGGTGGGCTCGTCGAACAGCATCACCTTGGGGTTCATCGCCAGGGCGCGGGCGATGGCGACGCGCTGCTGCTGGCCGCCGGACAGTTGGGCCGGATACTTCTCGGCCTGATTGGCGATGCCGACCCGCTCGAGCAGCGCGAGCGCATCCTTCTTCGCCTCGGCCTTCTTCTTCCTGCGGACCTTCAGCGGCGCGAGCATCACGTTGTCGAGGATCGTCTTGTGGGCGAACAGGTTGAACGACTGGAACACCATGCCCACGTCGGCACGCAAGGCGGCGAGTGCCTTGCCCTCCGCGGGCAGGACCTTGCCGTCGACCTCGATCCGCCCGGAATCGATCGGTTCGAGCCGGTTGATGGTGCGGCACAGGGTGGACTTGCCGGAACCCGACGGCCCCAGCACGATCACCACCTGGCCGCGCGGGATCTCCAGATCGATGTTCTGCAGCACGTGCAGGGACCCGAAATATTTGTTCACGTTCGCCATCGAGATCATCGACGGCGTGGAGGTCTTCTCCATATCGACAGCCTCTGGTGCCATGTCCAGGACCCTATGCGGTGGCAGGCACCCACGACCGGATTTTGCGGCACGACGCGCGGCAGGAAACGGAACTTTTGCGACACGGGTACGGGCTGCGGCCCGACCAGGGCAGATACGGCACGGTTCTGGGCCTGAGCTACCCTGAGACGTGTCATTGATCGACGATGAAACCATCTCCGACTCCCCGGCCGACGCCCGAACGTACGAAGTTCGCACGTACGGCTGCCAGATGAACGTGCACGATTCGGAGCGGCTGTCCGGTCTGCTGGAGGAGGCGGGCTTCGCGAAGGTCGCCCCGGGTGGCTCGCCCGACCTGGTCGTCTTCAACACCTGCGCGGTGCGGGAGAACGCCGACAACAAGCTGTACGGCAACCTGAGCCACCTGCGTCCGGTCAAGGACGAGAACCCGGACATGCAGATCGCGGTCGGCGGCTGCCTCGCCCAGAAGGACCGCGACATCGTCGTGAAGAAGGCGCCCTGGGTCGACGTGGTGTTCGGCACCCACAACATCGGCAACCTGCCCGCGCTGCTCGACCGCGCGCGGCACAACCGCAAGGCCGAGGTGGAGATCCTCGAGTCGCTCGATGCGTTCCCGTCGACCCTGCCGGCCAAGCGTGAGTCCGCCTACGCCGGGTGGGTGTCGATCTCCGTCGGCTGCAACAACACGTGCACCTTCTGCATCGTGCCGTCGCTGCGCGGCAAGGAGGTCGACCGGCGTCCCGGCGACATCCTCGCCGAGGTCCAGGCACTCGTCGACGAGGGCGTGCTGGAGGTGACGCTGCTCGGCCAGAACGTGAACTCGTACGGCCGCTCCTTCGCCGATCCGGACCAGCCCCGCGACCGCGGCGCGTTCGCCGCGCTGCTGCGCGCGTGCGGGCAGATCGAGGGACTCGAGCGCGTCCGGTTCACGTCGCCGCATCCGGCGGAGTTCACCGACGACGTGATCGACGCCATGGCGCAGACCCCCAACGTGTGCCCCCAGCTGCACATGCCGCTGCAGTCCGGCAGCGACCGGATTCTGCGCGCGATGCGGCGCTCGTACCGCAAGGAGAAGTTCCTCGGGATCATCGAACGGGTGCGCGCCGCGATGCCGCACGCGGCGATCACCACCGACATCATCGTCGGATTCCCCGGCGAAACCGAAGAGGACTTCCAGGAAACCCTCGACGTCGTGGAAAAGGCCCGGTTCACCAGCGCCTTCACCTTCCAGTACTCGAAGCGTCCGGGTACCCCGGCCGCGGAGATGGACGGCCAGCTTCCCAAGGCGGTCGTGCAGGAACGCTACGAGCGCCTGATCGCGCTGCAGGAACGGATCACCCTCGAGGAGAACCGCAAGCTCGTCGGCACCGAGGTCGAGTTGCTGGTGGCCGCCGGGGAAGGCCGCAAGGACGCCGAGACCGCCCGTATGAGCGGCCGCGCCCGCGACGGCCGGCTGGTGCACTTCCGCCCCGAGGGGAACACCGACGGTGCGGTGCGTCCCGGCGACATCGTCACGATCGTCGTCAGCGACGCGGCCCCGCACCACCTGGTCGCCGACACCCCGATCCTGACGCACCGCCGCACCCGGGCGGGCGACCACTTCGAACAAGGACGTATGCCCAAGACCCCGCCGATCGGCGTGGGACTGGGACTGCCGAAGATCGGGGTTCCCGAACCCCTTCCGACACAGATGGGATGTGACGCATGAGCGCCGCACCGAACGACGGCGCGGACGACCCGATGGACGAAGTCCTCGGGGACCTCGAACAGGCCGAACGCAAGATCGCGAGCGAGATCGATCCCGGCGCGCGGGCGGTCGTCGTCGCCGTCGGCGTTCTGATACTGCTCGGCTCCTTCAGCCTGCCGCACGCGGGAGCCGCCAACGCCTGGGAGATCCTGTCGTTCGGGCAGGACGCCGTCGCCGAGGACATCGCGCTGCCGTCACGCATCTTCGTGTGGCTGGCACTGGTCTTCGGCGGGGTGTGCTCGATCCTGGCGTTGCTCACCCGCAAGTGGGTGCTCGCGTGGCTGGCCCTGGCCGGATCCGCCGTCTCCATCGTCTTCGGCATGCTGTCGATCTGGACCCGGCAGACGCTGCCCGTCGGCTCGACGGCCGCCGGGCCGGGCATCGGCCTCGTCCTCGGATGGTTCGCGGTCATGCTGCTGACCTTCCACTGGACGAGGGTCGTGTGGGCGCGCACCTCGCTGCAGCTCGCGGCGGAAGCGGAGCTGCGCGAGGCCGCCGCCGAGGAGGAACGCAGGGCCGAGAGGGAACGCAAGGGACTGTCCGGCACCGACGACAACCCGTGACCGACCCGCGGTTCGACATCAGCTTCGACATCGGCACGGAAACCCCGCAACACGGAAAACCCCGCGTCACCGACTCCGGTGACGCGGGGTTTTCCGTCTGTGACTCCGGTCAGCGCTCGCCGATGGCACCCTCGGCCGCGTCGGCCCATTCGCGCCACTGCTGAGCCTGCGCGAGTGCCTTCTCCGCGTCCTTCGCGCGTCCGGCCGCGGTCGCCTTCGCAGCCTGCTCCTCGAACTGACGCACCCGCTCCCGGAACTGCGCGGCACGGGCCAGGGCTTCGGGGTCGGTGCGGCGCCATTCGGACTCGGCGGCTTCGTGCACCCGCTTCTCGATCGCCCGCAGGCGGGACTCCAGATCGTGCATCCGCTCGCGGGGAACCTTGCCGATCTGCTCCCACTTGTCCTGCAGTTCCCGCAGCTGCGCGCGGGCGAGGTCGATGTCGCCGGACGGATCGATCGAGGCGGCGTCGAGCAACGCCTCCTTCGCCCGCGCGTTCTCCTCGAACTCCGCGTCCCGCTCGGCGCTCGCGGCGTTGCGGGCGGCGAAGAACACGTCCTGCGCACCCTTGAAACGCTTCCACAGCTGGTCGTCCGCCTCGCGGGGCGCGCGCCCGGCAGCCTTCCACTCCGTGAGCAGATCCCGGAACGCCGCGGCGGTCGCACCCCAATCGGTGGAATCCTGCAGCGCCTCGGCGCGCGCGACGAGTTCCTCCTTGCGGGCCTTCGCGGCGGCTCGTTCACGGTCGAGTTCGGCGAAGTGCGCACCGCGGCGACGGTTGAACGCCTCGCGGGCCTTCGAGTAGCGCCGCCACAGCGCGTCGTCGACCTTGCGGTCCACGCCCCGGATGGACTTCCACTCCTCGAGGATCTCCCGCAACCGGTCGCCGGCGGCCTTCCACTGGGTGGACTCGGCGCCGATCTGTTCCGCTTCCGCGGCGAGCGCCTCCTTGCGGGCGGTGTTCTCCGCCCGCTGGTGCTCCTTCTCGTGCTTGGCGGCCGTCGCGGCCTTCTCCGAGTCCGCGACGATCGTCGCAAGCCGCGCGGCCAGACCGTCGAGGTCGCCGATCACCGCGGCGGTCGGCAGCGACTCCGCCAGCGCCTCCGCGGCGGCTCGCGTCTTCTTCGCGTCGCCGGAACCCGACGCGAGCCGGGACTCGAGGATCGCGACCTCGGTCGCGAGATCGTCGAAGCGGCGCCCGAAGTGCGCGAGACCCTCGGCCGCGTCTCCGGCCTGCCACGAACCGATGCACCGTTCACCCGCGGAGGTCACCACCCATGCGGTGCCGTCCTCGTCGACCCGGCCGAACAGACTCGGGTCGCTCGCGGGCACCGTCGGCGTCGCCGCATGCACGTGCGAGGGCACCGGATGCGGTTTCGGGGTGTGCTCCGCGCCGGGGCGCGGCGCACCGGGCGTGGGCGCCGGCTTCGGGGCCGCGGGTGCCGGCACGGCACCGGATTCTCGAGTTGCGCTCGCGTCCTGTGCGTTGGGGTCGGTCATCGGGGTCCTCATCTCTGCCGCGCGGCACGGCTGCCTGGTCGCATGGCTCATCCGTAGGTCCGCCGCGGGTGCCTCCGCGACGACGTCCGCCCACTATTGAAACAGGTCGCGCCCTCGCGGGGCGCCCGGTCCGGTCGACTACCGTGGCTCGTGTGCTGACCGCTGCGGTATTCGTGCCGTCCCCGCCCCTCCTCGTGCCCGAGCTGAACGGCCTCGCCGCGAACGAGACCGACGAGCTGCGCAGCGCCGCGCTCGCCGCCGTCTCCGAGATCGGGGACTGCACCGAGTGGGTCGTCGTCGGGACCGGCCGGGACGTCGAACGGATCGCGGCGACGGCGACCGGCACGTTCCGCGGCTACGGCGCGGACGTGCGTGTCGGCCTCGGCCCCGAT
>NZ_JBMBTE010000139.1:0-11992 GCF_048897285.1 Rhodococcus sp. O3 | reverse complement strand
TCGGCGAGCCGGATGGCCGCCGACAGCGCGCCGGGCATCGTCGCGCACCGTTCCCCGACGATGATCACCGCGCCGGGACGGCGCAGCAGGTCGGAGACGTCGCCTTGCTCCCCCGACCGGATCCCGTCCAGCACCGCTGCTTCGGAACCCGGCACGGCCTGCACCAGCCGGCCCGACATCTTCGTCAGGCCGCGGCTCGCGAACGGCGCGATCGACCGGACCGCGGCCCCGCCGCGCGCCGCCAGGCGCAGCCTCAGGAAGACGATCGGCGATTCCTCCTCGGGTTCGAATCCGACGAGCAGCACCGCCGGCGCACGATCCAGGTCCGAGTACGTGACGGAGAGGAGCCGGCCGGCGATGCGGGCCGTGAGGAACTGCGCCTCCTCGCCGGAGTGTTCCCGCGCACGGAAGTCGATGTCGTTGGTGCCCAGCACGACCCGCGCGAACTTCGCGTAGGCGTAGGCGTCCTCGACGGTGACACGTCCTCCGACGAGCACGCCCGCGCCGCGCGCCGCGGCCAGTCCCCGGGCGGCGATCGCGAGGGCGGCGGGCCAGGATCTCGGCACGAGTGTGCCGTCGTCGTCGCGGACCAGCGGGGTGGTGATCCGGTCGGGTTCGGTGGCGTAGGTGAACGCCCATCTGCCCTTGTCGCAGTTCCATTCGGCGTTGACCTGCGGGTCGTTGCCCGCGAGGCGTCGCAGCACGACGCCGCGCCGGTGGTCGGTGCGTTGCGCGCAGCCGCTGGCGCAGTGTTCGCAGACACTCGGGCTCGACACCAGATCGAACGGGCGCGCCCGGAATCGGTAGGCCGTCCCGGTCAGCGCGCCGACCGGGCAGATCTGCACGGTGTTGCCGGAGAAGTAGGAATCGAACGGTTCCTCGGCGTAGATGCCGACCTGCTGCCCGGCACCGCGTTCGAGCAGATCGATGAACGGATCACCGGCGATCTGCTGCGAGAAGCGGGTGCAGCGGGCACAGTTCACGCACCGCTCCCGGTCCAGCAGCACTTGTGAGGAGACCGCGATCGGCTTCGGGAAGGTCCGTTTGACGCCCTCGAAGCGGGAATCCCCGCGGCCGTTGGACATCGCCTGGTTCTGCAGCGGGCATTCCCCGCCCTTGTCGCACACCGGGCAGTCCAGCGGGTGATTGATGAGCAGCAGCTCCATCACGCCCTGCTGCGCCTTGTCCGCCACCGGGGACGTGAACTGGGTTCGGACAACCATGCCGTCGGTGACCGTGGTGGTACACGAGGCGAGGGGTTTGCGCTGGCCTTCGACCTCGACGAGGCACTGACGGCACGCCCCGACCGGGTCGAGCAGCGGGTGATCGCAGAATCGCGGGATGCGGATACCGAGTTGCTCGGCGGCCCGGATGACGAGAGTCCCCGGGGGAACGCTGATCTCGATGCCGTCGATGGTGACGACCGGGTCCTTGGCGGCCGCGGGCCGGTCTGCGGTCATGACGCTCCCCCTACGGTGAGGGTGGACAGGCGCGGATCGAACGGGCATCCGCCGTGGGTGAGGTGCGCGATGTACTCGTCGCGGAACAGCGCAATCGACGACGTGATGGGGCTGGTCGCGGCGTCGCCGAGCGCACAGAACGCGCGCCCGAGGATGTTGTCGGAGATGTCGAGCAGCTTGTCGAGGTCGGCCTCGGTGCCGGTGCCGGCTTCGAGACGTTCGAGGATCTGCACGAGCCACCAGGTGCCTTCGCGGCAGGGGGTGCACTTTCCGCACGATTCGTGCTTGTAGAACTGCGACCAGCGCAGCACCGCGCGCACCACGCAGGTCGTCTCGTCGAAGATCTGCAGCGCCTTGGTGCCGAGCATCGAGCCGGCGGCCCCGACCCCTTCGTAGTCGAGGGGCACGTCGAGGTGTGCGGCGGTGAACAGCGGCGTCGACGACCCGCCGGGTGTCCAGAACTTGAGCCGGTGCCCGGCGCGGATACCGCCGGCGTAATCGAGGAGTTCGCGCAGGGTGATGCCGAGCGGTGCCTCGTACTGGCCCGGCCTGGTGACGTGCCCGGACAGCGAGTACAGCGTGAAGCCCGGGGACTTCTCGGTGCCCATCGAGTGGAACCAGTCGATGCCGTTGAGCAGGATCGACGGCACGCTCGCGATGGATTCGACGTTGTTGACGACGGTCGGGCACGCGTAGAGCCCGGCGACCGCCGGGAACGGCGGCCGCAGCCGCGGCTGTCCGCGCCGCCCTTCGAGCGAGTCGAGCAGCGCGGTCTCCTCGCCGCAGATGTAGGCGCCGGCACCGGCGTGCACGACGACGTCCAGGTCGAAGCCGGAGCCGAGGATGTCGCGGCCGAGGTATCCGGCGTCGTACGCCTCGGCGACCGCGTGCTGCAGCCGGCGCAGCACCGGGACGACCTCGCCACGCACGTAGATGAACGCGTGCGAGGCCCGGATGGCATAGGCCGCGATGACGACACCTTCGACGAGCGTGTGCGGCGACGCCAGCATCAGCGGCATGTCCTTGCAGGTGCCGGGTTCGGATTCGTCGGCGTTGACGACGAGATAGTGCGGCTTGGCGCCGGCCGGTGTCGTCGGATCCTGCGGGATGAACGACCATTTGGTGCCGGTCGGGAATCCGGCGCCGCCGCGGCCGCGCAGACCGGAGTCCTTGACGGTGGCGATGACCTCGTCCGGGTCGGTGCGCAGGGCGCGTTCGAGCGCCCGGTAGCCGTCGTGGCTCCGGTAGGTCTCGAGCGTCCACGACCGGGGTTCGTCCCAGTACCGGCTCAGGACCGGACTCAGCGGCATGTCACTCCCCTTCCGTTCCGGTCGCCTCGGGTGCCCGCATGTTCCGTTCGCGGGCGACCCGCAGCCCGGCGAGGGTGGCGTCGCCCGGCCGCGCGCTGTCGTTCGCGCCGGGACGTTCGTCGGGGAATCCGGCCAGGATGCGGGCGGTTTCGCGGAATGTGCACAGCGTCGCGCCGCGGGTCGGCGTGATGCGTTTGCCGGCCCACAGAGCGTCGACGAGCGCGGTCGCGGAGTCCGGGGTCTGGTTGTCGAAGAATTCCCAGTTGACCATCACCACCGGCGCGAAGTCGCAGGCCGCGTTGCATTCGATGTGATCGAGGGTGATCTTCCCGTCGGGGGTGGTGTCGTCCGCCGAGCCGGGGTCGACACCGAGATGCTCTGCGAGGGCCTCGAGGATCGCGTCCCCGCCCATGATCGCGCACAGGGTGTTGGTGCAGACCCCGACGTGGTAGTCGCCGGTCGGGCGGCGGCGGTACATCGAGTAGAAGGTGGCCACGGCCGCGACCTCGGCACCGGTGAGCGCGAGTTGCGCTGCGCAGAACTCGATTCCGGCGGGGGTGATATAGCCGTCCTCGGCTTGAACGAGGTGCAGCAGCGGGATCAGCGCGGACCGCGCCACCGGGTAGCGGGCGATGATCGCGGCGGCGTCGGCCTCGAGACGGTCCCGCACGTCCGGCGGGTACGTCCGGGGTGCGCCGGGATGTTCGATGCGGTCGGTTTCGGCTGCCGTGCGGCCCAATTCGACGAAGACCGGCTCCGGCCGGTTCGCCGGGACCGCGGATTCACCGGTCGTGTGTGCCCGGGTCATCGGTCCACACCTCCCATCACCGGATCGATGCTGGCGACCGAGGCGATGACGTCGGCGACCATGCCGCCCTCGCACATCGCCGCGACCGCCTGCAGGTTCGTGAACGACGGGTCCCGGTAGTGCACCCGATACGGGCGGGTACCGCCGTCGCTGACCATGTGCACGCCGAGTTCGCCGCGGGGCGATTCGACCGCCACGTACACCTGTCCGGCCGGGACCCGGAATCCCTCGGTCACCAGCTTGAAATGGTGGATGAGTGCTTCCATGGAGGTGCCCATGATCTTGCCGATGTACTCCGGCGAGTTGCCGAGTCCGTCCTCGCGCACCGCCAGGTCGGCCGGCCACCCGACCTTCGGGTCCTCGATCATCACCGGGCCGGGACGCAGCCGGTCGAGGCACTGCTCGACGATCTTCAGCGACTCCTTCATCTCACCGACCCGGATCAGATAGCGGCCGTAGCAGTCGCAGCCGGTGTCGGTGACGACGTCGAATTCGTAGGTGTCGTAACCGCAATAGGGTTGCGACTTGCGCAGATCGTGCGGCAATCCCGTCGAGCGCAGGACCGGGCCGGTGATGCCGAGCGCCATGCAGCCCATCAGGTCCAGGTAGCCGACGTCCTTCGTGCGGGCCTTCCAGATGGCGTTCTCGTCGAGGAGGTCCTCGAGGTCGCGCAGGCGCCGCGGGACGACGTCGACGACCTCGCGGACCTTGTCGAGCGAACCGTCGGGCAGGTCCTGCGCCAGCCCACCCGGCCGGATGTAGCCGTGGTTCATGCGCAGCCCGGTGACGGCCTCGAACACGTCGAGGATGAGTTCGCGTTCGCGGAACCCGAGGAACATCGACGTCATGGCCCCGAGTTCCATCCCACCGGTGGCCAGTGCCACCAGGTGCGAGGAGATGCGGTTGAGTTCCATGAGCATCACCCGCACGACGGTGGCGCGTTCGGGCACGAGATCGGTGATGCCGAGCAGTTTCTCGACCCCCAGGCAGTAGGCGGTCTCGTTGAAGAACGAGGACAGGTAGTCCATCCGGGTGACGAAGGTGACGCCCTGTGTCCACGTGCGGAATTCGAGGTTCTTCTCGATTCCGGTGTGCAGGTAGCCGATACCGCAGCGGGCCTCGGTGACGGTTTCGCCGTCCATCTCGAGGATGAGCCGCAGCACGCCGTGCGTGGACGGGTGCTGCGGACCCATGTTGACGACGATGCGTTCCTCGGCCAGTTCGGCGTCCGGTCCGCCCGAGGCGCGGACCGCGTCGACGATCTCGTCCCAGTCCTGGCCGGCGACGGTGTAGACGGTGCCCTGGGCGTTCCCGCCGGTCGAATACGGATCGCTCATCAGTGGTACGCCCTCCGTTCGTCGGGTGGCGGTGTCCGCGCACCCTTGTATTCGACGGGGATTCCTCCGAGGGGGTAGTCCTTGCGCTGCGGATGTCCCACCCAGTCGTCGGGCATCTGGATTCGGGTCAGCGCAGGATGCCCGTCGAACACGATCCCGAAGAAGTCGTAGGTTTCCCGCTCGTGCCAGTCGACGGTCGGATACACCGCGTACAGCGACGGAATGTGCGGGTCGGCATCGGGAACCGATACCTCGAGCCGGATCCTCCGGTTGTGGGTGATCGACATCAGGTGGTAGACCGCGTGCAGCTCGCGCCCGGTCTCGTGCGGGAAGTGCACCCCGCTGACGCCGAGGCACAGTTCGAACCGCAGGCCGGGTTCGTCGCGCAGGCACCGCGCGACCCGGGGCAGGTGCTCGGCGCGGACGTGGACGGTCATCTCGTCGCGGTCGACGACGACACGTTCGACGGCCTCCCCCGGGTTCACCGACGCCTGCGTCAGCGCCGCTTCGAGACCGTCGGCGATCTCGTCGAACCACCCGCCGTACGGGCGGGGTGTGGCACCGGGCAGCACGATCGGCCGGACGAGCCCGCCGTATCCGGACGTGTCGCCGGTGTCGGGCGGACCGAACATTCCGCGGCGCACATCGATGACCTCTGGTTCGCTCGGTTCCCGCCCGGCCGGTTCCCGGCCGGTCATCGCAGCAGCCCCTTCAGCTCGAGAGTGGTCGGGGACGCGAGCGCCGCCTTCTCGGTTTCGCGGATCACCTCTTCGCGGTTGACGCCGAGCGGCATCTGCTGGATCTTCTCGTGCAGCTTCAGGATCGCGTGGAGCAGCATCTCCGGGCGCGGCGGGCAGCCGGGCAGGTAGATGTCGACGGGCACCACGTGGTCGACGCCCTGCACGATCGCGTAGTTGTTGAACATGCCGCCGGACGAGGCGCACACCCCCATCGCGAGCACCCATTTCGGTTCGACCATCTGGTCGTAGACCTGCCGCAGCACCGGCGCCATCTTCTGGCTCACCCGCCCGGCGACGATCATCAGGTCGGCCTGCCGGGGCGAGGCGCGGAACGCCTCCATCCCGAAGCGGGCGATGTCGAAGCGTCCCGACACGGTGGTCATCATCTCGATCGCGCAACACGCCAGGCCGAAGGTCGCGGGCCACAACGAGCCCTTGCGGGCGTACCCGGCCGCGGCCTCGACCGTGCTCAACAGGAAACCGCTCGGTACCTTCTCCTCGATTCCCATGTCCGACTCATCTCGCTTCCGGTGTCGCTGTGGTCCCGGTCCTCGCTGTGGTCCCGCGCCGGTTCAGTCCCATCCGAGACCACCGCGCCGCCACTCGTAGACGTACGCCACGGACACGTTGAACAGGAACAACGCCATCGCGCCGAGACCGAACAGTCCGAGGCTGTCGAAGTGCACCGCCCACGGGTAGAGGAAGACGATCTCGATGTCGAAGATGATGAACAGCATCGCCGTGAGGTAGTACTTGACCGGGAATCGCCCGCCCCCCGTGGGCGGCGGCGTCGGGTCGATTCCGCATTCGTAGGCCTCGAGTTTCGCCCGGTTGTACCGCCGGGGTCCGACCAGTCCGGCCACTCCGACGGAAAAGATCGCGAAGACGACCGCGATCGCCCCGAGCACGAGGATCGGCACATAGAGGTTCATGTCCGCAGATCCCCCTTCTCGTGATCCCGTTCCGCCACGAAACCGACCGGTCTCACCGATCGCGTCGGGCTCGATACGTAACCGGAATCACTCCTTCTGTCTTGCTGTGATATGCGACTCACCCTACAAGGGTTGTCCCCGGCCTTGTCCCGATTTTCGACCGTGCCGAAATTCGGTGGGATCGAAGGGATCCGTGGCCCGCAGGCACGCGCGACGTCGTCGTCACAAAGCCGTCACGAGCAGGTCACGCGCGGCGCAGAAGCGGCACCGCCACCTCGGCGAGCCGGAACGGATCGACCGGGTGCGGCACGGCGGCATCCGCCCGCGACCAGGAGGCCAGCCAGGCGTCGTCGAGCCGGCCCAGCAACAGCAACAGGGGCGGGCAGGGATCGATCTCGTCGCGCAGTTGCTTCGCCAGGCCGATGCCGCCGACCGGGGTCGCTTCCCCGTCGAGGACGGCGAGGGCGATGCCGCCCTCCTCCACGCGCCGGATGACGACCGGCGCGGTGGCCACCTCGACGTACTCGAGTTCCGGGAGATCCGGGTGTGGGCGCGTCCCCAGCGCACGCACGACCTGCGCGCGGGTGTTCGCGTCGTGGCTGTATACGAGCACACGCAACGGGGCTGCCCCGCCGGACGAGTCGGTCACGGACCCGATGCTAGGGCACCGACCCCCACATCGCCCGGATCCGACCGAATTCGGCGCGCGGTGAAATCACGGTTCCGCGTGGACGTTCCGATCCGGGTCCTGCCCGTCCCGCGAGACGACGATCCCGATCGCCCCGGGACCGACGTGTGCGCCCAGCACGGCGTCGAGTTCGGTCATGCGCAGTTCCGTGCCCTCCGGCAGCCGCCCGGACAGTTCGTCGAGGAGGGACTTCGCGCGCTCGGGGGCGCCCCGGTGGTGCACCGCGACCTTCGGCTCGGCAATCTTCGCGACCTCGGCGCACTGGTCGACGACGGCCTCGACGAGCTTCGCGAGCGCCTTGGACATGGTCCGGGTCTTCTCCCGCAGGACGAGTTTGCCGTCGACGAGATGCAGGACCGGCTTCATCGACAGGGCCGTACCGAGCAACGCGGTCGCGGTGCCGATCCGGCCGCCGCGCCGCAGGTGGTCGAGCCGGTCGACGACGAGCAGCGCGCGGCCGGCGTCGGCGACGTCGACGGCGCGCGCGAACACCTCGTCGAGCGATGCGCCGGTTTCGGCGAGCCGCGCCGCGGCGAGCGCCGAGAAGCCCAATCCCATTGCCGTGTTGCGGGAATCGACGAGACGCACGCGTCCCCCGAATGCGTCGGCCGCGTACCTGGCGGCCTCCCAGGTGCCGGACAGCTGCCGGGAGATGTGCACGGCGACCACGCCGTCGCCGTCGCTGTCGGCGAGTGCCCGGGCGTAGACATCGGTGAGTTCGGCGGGTGCCGGCCCCGAGGTGGTCACCTTCGACAGGTCCTCGGGCAGTTCGTCGACGCCCTCGCGGAGCTCACGGCCCTCGGAGATCACATGCAGCGGAACGACACGGATGTCGTACCGCTCCACCGCTTCCCGATCCAGACAGCACGACGAATCGGTCACCACCACAACAGACACGTCGACTACCGTATGCCGTCCGCCACCGTATCCGCATCTCGGTGCACCATCCGCACCGCTTCGACCATCGCGGCCGCGACCTTGCGGTGCGCGTCCCAGCCCCAGTGGATACCGTCCGGGTTCGCGTCGTCCGACTGGATGTTCTCGCGGACCGCCGCCGCCAGATCGACCAGGGGAACGGACTTTTCGGCTGCCCACCCGGTGATCGCGCGGGCCGCCGCGGGACGGCCCTTGTGGACCGACGCATACTGCTCGCTGCGGTGCACCGACGGCAGGGTGCCGATCACCGGCAGGTCGGGACGCATGTAGGCGAGCGAGTCGCGGATGGTCTCGAGGTATTCGACGCTCACCCGTGCCGGCAGCGCGACCGGCCAGCCGAGCGGCGACAGCCGTGGCTGGAGCCAGCCGTACGCGTTGCGCACGACGCGGCGCAGCGACGCCGGCCGCACGTAGCGGAGCTGCTCGCGCAGCGCGGTCGGCAGTGGCGACGGCAGCGTGTCCATGCCGCCGACGGCGAGTACGACGGCACCCGCGCGCGGGATCGACGCCCACACACGGGGATCCTGCGTCATCGCCCACCACGCGTCACGCGTCGTCCAGCCGATCCGGGCGACCAGCTCGACGTCCCAGCCGAGTTCGGCCGCCGCGATGTTCGGCCAGATCCGCGGATCGTCCGCGGGCAGGCCGCCCTTCGGACCGTAGTAGCTGAGCGAGTCGCCGACGACCAGCAGGGTCGGTCGCGTCGATCCGCCGGCGGCGTCCGGAATCTCCGGTGCGTCAGAGGACGTCATCGGCCACCACGTTCGCCGTCGCGTTCCACACATCGAGCCGCCATGCGGGTTCCTCTCCGTAGCCGCTGAGCCGTACCCAACCGGTGTTGCCGAGACCGCCGAGGATCGGCCAGCGATCCACGGGCAGTTCCAGGAGGGCGGCGGTGAGCGCGGCGATCAGCCCGCCGTGCGCGACGAGGACGATCGGCCGTTCCCCCCAGTGTTCGTACTTGTCGAGCAGTTCGCGCACGACCGGGACGGCACGCCGCGCCACGTCGATCCTGCTCTCCCCCTCCGGCGGCGCCCACGTCGCGTCGGCGCGCCACGCGGCCCGGGCGCCGGGCGCGACCGAGTCGACGTCGTGGTGCGTGAGCCCCTGCCACTTCCCGAGGTGCGTTTCCCGCAGGCGCGGGTCGATCTCGACGGGAACACCCGCGCTGTCGCCGAGCACGACCGCGGTGTCGTAGGCGCGCCGCAGGTCGGACGAGACGACCGCGAGCGGCTCGAACGCCGCGATCTCCCGTGCCGCGGCGAGCGCCTGGCGCCGGCCCAGCTCGGACAGCTCGGTGTCGAGCTGGCCCTGCATACGGCTGGTCGCGTTGTACTCGGTCTGTCCGTGACGCAGCAGGATCAGCCGGCGGACGATCTCCGTCACAGGTGGTCCGGGGTTTCCGGCAGCGCGTCGTGGGCGGGCGCGGCGAGGTTCCGGGTCGACGGTTCGATGCCCTCGACCGGCACGGTCGGGCAGTCCTTCCACAGCCGCTCGAGGGCGTAGAAGTTGCGTTCCTCGTCGTGCTGGATGTGGACGACCACATCGATGTAGTCGAGCAGCGTCCAGCGCCCTTCGCGGGTGCCCTCGCGACGCACCGGCTTGTGGCCGGCCTCGCGCAGCTTCTCCTCGACGTTGTCGACGATCGCGTTGACCTGCCGCTCGTTCGCCGCGGAGGCGATCACGAAGCAGTCGGTGATCACGAGTTGCTCGGAGACGTCGAGCACCACGACGTCGGATGCCAGCTTCTCGTCGGCCGCCAGGGCTGCGATACGTGCCATCTCGATGGCTTCTGCCGATGCGCTCACTGCGTGCTCTTTCTCTCGGTTGCGTTGCGGGGCTGTTCCGGTGCGGCCCCGCGGCGGACCGTCTGCGGGTCGGTCACCGCGGCGGCCCCGTCGGGCCGCCGCGAATCCTGCGGACGATACAGATTGCGTTTGCTGATGTACTGCACCACCCCGTCCGGGACGAGGTACCACACCGGGCGGTTCGCGCTGACCCGCACGCGGCAGTCCGTCGACGATATCGCCAGGGCGGGGATCTCGACGAGGCTCACGGCGTCGGCGGGCAGGCCTTCGAGGTGCGGGGCGAGGTGCTCGACGTTGAGGTCGTAGCCGGGCCGAGAGACGCCGACGAAGCGCGCACGGTCGAACAGCACCTGCCATTCCTGCCAGGACAGGATCGACGCGAGCGCGTCCGCGCCGGTGATGAAGTACAGCTCGGCGTCGGGCAGCCGTTCGTGCAGGTCCCTCAGGGTGTCGACGGTGTACGTCGGCTTGCCGCGGTCGATGTCGACGCGGCTGACGGAGAACCGGGGGTTCGACGCCGTCGCGATGACCGTCATCAGGTAGCGGTCCTCGGCGGAGCTGACGTGGCGGTCGGATTTCTGCCACGGCTGCCCGGTCGGCACGAAGATGACTTCGTCGAGACCGAAGCGGTCGGCAACTTCGCTGGCCGCCACGAGGTGTCCGTGGTGGATGGGATCGAACGTGCCGCCCATGACACCCACGCGCCGGGGCGGCGCGGGTTGCAGGTCGGATGGCTGTTGCACGGTTGACCAGCTTACGGGTTCACCGGCGGGGAACCGTCCTCGCGTGTTCGCGCAGCAGGACCCGGACGAACTTACTCTGAAGTAAGGTTCGGGGATGACGACCACCCCGGCCTACCGTGCCTGGCGCCGCCTGTCCGGTGGCGTGCTCGGATCCACCCGTCTCGGCTCCACCCTCTTCTCGGTCGGAATGTGCCTGCGGGTGCCGTACTTCGCGACCGTCCTGCCACGCGTCACCCGTCTCGAACCCGGCCTCTGCGAGGTGCGCGCACCGAAATGGTGGGGCGTCCACAACCATCTCGGCACCTTCCACGCGATCGCCGCCTGCAACCTGGCCGAGGCCGCGATGGGCATGCTCGCCGAGGCGACGGTGCCCACCTCGCACCGCTGGATCCCGAAGGCGATGAACACCCGCTATCTCGCCAAGGCGACGACCGGCCTGTCCGCGGTCGCGCACCTGGCGGAGCTGCCGGACTTCGGCGCGGTCACCTCCGGCACCGACCTGACGATCCCGGTGTCCGTCCGCGACAGGCACGGCACCGAGGTCGTGCACGCCGACATCACCGTGTGGGTCACACGACGCTGACCGGCCGCGGTACTCGGACCGGCAGGGGTGTCAGACCGGCAGGAGCGTCGACACGACCGCCGCGAGCTGCTGCGCGGTCCGGCACTCGTGCATGGTGATGACCTCGCTGTACACCTTCGCCGCCGAGTCGCCGGAACCCCACTGCCCCCGCGGTTCGGGGTTGAGCCAGTGCGCGTGCCGCGCGACCGTCACCAGATGCTCGAGCGCCTCACGGTTCGGATTGCGGTAGTTGGTGCGCCCGTCGCCGAGGATCAGCAGCGAACTGCGGCTGGTGAGGCTGTGCGCGTACTGCTCGGCGAACACCCCGATCGCGTTGCCGTAGTCCGAGTGCCCGTCGTACGCGATGAGATCGGCCTCGCGCAGCATCCGCGCCATCGACGACCCGAGGTCGGAACCCGCGGAGAAGTAGTCGGTGACCTCGTCGGTGGTGTCGATGAACGCGAACACCCGCACCCGGGTGAACTGCTCGCGCAGGGCGTGCACCAGCAGCAGCGTGAAGTGCGAGAACCCGGCGACGGACCCGGAGACGTCGCACAGCACCACCAGTTCCGGGCGGGCCGGACGCGGCTTGCGGTTGACCAGATCGATCGGCACACCGCCGGTCGACATCGACTTGCGCAGGGTGCGGCGCAGGTCGATGGCCCCGG